>JBGPKR010000086.1:0-13558 GCA_041486045.1 Chitinophagaceae bacterium
ATTCTCTTTTAATGCAGCTGCCACGGAGAGAAGGGCATTATTTAATTTAACTACGGTTAACGGCTCCTGGGGTTATGAATTTCAATGGAACAAAAATTCATTGGCGGTTCGTTTCCCGAACATTGAATATTCCTATTTAAAACGCAAACCCCTGCTTGACACACTGTTTAAAAATAATCCGGCCCTGAAAAATATTTTCACGGATGGCTTTATTTCATCAAGCATTGTTAATTATTCAAGAAGCGGTGGCCATAATAAAAATGCCAACTTCTTCCGGGCCAATATGGAAGTATCCGGTCTTGTATCCGGATTGATAGGTAACAGCAAATTCCTTGATACAAATCTTTACAGGTTTCTCAAACTCGATGCAGAATTTACCCGTAAGATCGCTTACAGGAAATCAGCCATTGCGATCCGGTTTTTTGCGGGTGTTGGATATGAGTTTAATTCTACGGTGAATCCCGACAAAAAAAATAACCTGCCCTTCTTTAAACAATATTTTGCCGGCGGGCCTAATAGCATGCGGGCATGGGCATTACGGAAACTGGGCCCTGGTTCATCCATTAAAGATTTTGGCCTGGATCCAGAGCGGTATGGCGATGTACAACTGGAAGCCAATATCGAATACCGGTTTCCCATTACCAGCATTTCAGGAGTAAAACTAAACGGAGCATTGTTCACTGATATGGGCAATGTATGGTTTTTGAAAAAAGCTACCGGTCGTCTGCCTGAAGAAGTATTTAATTTCAGCAGGCTGGGAAAAGATATTGCCATTGGGGCAGGAGCAGGCCTCCGTGTTGATTTTAATTTCTTCGTAATCCGCTTTGATTATTCTTATAAAGTAAAAGACCCATGCCCGGCCGATATAACCATTCAGAACAAATGGTTTTATGATTGGAAGCTTAAGAACGGGCAATTCCAACTCGGCATCAGCTATCCTTTTATTTTATAATGCAGCTTTTATTTTTTGTTCAAAGTCCCCGGGCGTCATCGCATCCTGCAGTAAATAATTTCCTATCCTGGTCCTGCATAAACTGCTTAAATAAGCTCCGCAACCCAGTGCTGCTCCAAAATCGCTGGCCAGACTCCGGATATATGTACCGGTGGAACAAAGCACCCGGAAGTAAACAAGCGGCCCTTCAATTTTTATAATTTCAAATTCTTTAATGATAATTTTTCGAGGTTCCAATTTCACTTGCTTACCCTGTCTTGCCAATTCATATACTCTTTTACCTTCCACTTTAATGGCCGAATGTGCTGGCGGTATCTGCATGATCTCACCTGTAAAATTCTTTGCAACTGATCTGATATCTTCTTCAGTGATATGTTCAAAAGGCATAAAATTTCCGGGTGCACTTTCCAGGTCATAGGTTGCTGTAGTGGCGCCAAGGGTAAATGTGCCTGTGTATTCTTTTTCCTGGGCCTGGTATTCATTTAATTTTTTTGTGAATTTGCCGGTGCAGATAATCAGTAAACCGGTTGCCAGCGGATCTAATGTTCCGGCATGACCAACTTTCTTTACACGGAGAAGGTTCCGGATCTTATTGACGGCATCAAAAGATGTCCAGCGAAACGGTTTGTTGATCAATAACAATTGTCCTTCTTCAAAAATGCTTGTTGCTGGTTGTTGGTTGCTGGTCACTGGTTTTAAGTCGTTTAATATTGTAAATGCAGAACGGCAAAGATAACTTCATAATTAAAGAAGATGATAATAAACCAGTAACCTTTAACCGGAAACCTGTAAACAATAACCTGCAACCAGTAACCAGCAACTAGATAGACATTCTCGTCTTCAGTTCAAGATACTTGTTCACCGTATCCACTGTAAGGTTCTCCGGGGTAGTGAGAATGGAAGGAATCCCGTTCTTATGCAGTTCTTTTACCATTAACCTTTTTTCGTAGACAAATTTTTCAGCAATGGTTTTTATGTAGATCTCTTCCAGTGAATCTGCTTTTTTTTCTATCACTGATCTCAATTCAGTATTTTCAAAAAAAACAACAAGCAATAAGTGATAGCGTGCAATTTTTTTCAGGGCCGGCATCTCCCGTTGCAGGCTTTCTGCCGATTCAAAATTGGTGAATAACACCAGCAGGCTGCGATTGGTGACCCGGTTACGGATAACAGAAAATAATTTTTCAAAATCAGATTCCAGGAAATCTGTTTTTTGTTTATATAAATTCTCCAATACCAGGTTCATCTGGGTTGGCTTTTTATCTGCCTGTAAAAAGGTGTCGATGTTTTTTTCAAAAGTGATGATGCCGGCTTTATCCTGTTTTACCAGGGCGACATTAGAGAGTACCAGTGAGGCATTAATGGCATGATCCAGCAGGGTCAATCCGCCAAAAGGCATTTTCATGACCCGCCCTTTATTGATAAGGCAATATATCTGCTGGCTTCGCTCATCCGTATAATTGTTAACCATCAGGTTATCCTTCCGGGCGGTAGCTTTCCAGTTAATGGTACGATAGTCATCACCCCGGACATATTCCTTGATCTGTTCAAACTCCATGCTGTGCCCGATCTTCCTGATCCTTTTTACTCCTGCTTCCTGCAGGCGGTTGCTGACAGCCAGTAACTGGTAACGGCGCATCTGCACATAAGAAGGATAAACCTTCACTACCTGTTGAGCCGGGAAAATGTACCTGCGTTTTACGAGTTGAAGCGGGGCATGCACATAAACATTGATATCTTCAAAGATATATTCCCCGCGGGTGGTTGGTTTAAGTATATACTCAAGCCGGCTTTCAGCCGTCCGGTCTGCCCTGATCTTTTTTATCCATTTTCTTTCCTGGAACTGTACCGGCAACTCATCAATAATACTGGTGCGGACCGGGAAGGCGTAATGATTAAACAGCCGGATAAAAACTTTGTTATCGTCGCCAATACTGAACCGGTCTGACACTATTCGTTCAGCATCAATACCATTTTTTTTGCCATAAGCAAGGATCGCATCAATAACGACAGCCATTAAAAGCAACAAAAGGACCAGTCCGCCAATACGGAACCATGCCGGGAAAAAATAACTCAGCACAAATACCACCGCCGCCGATCCGGCAATGTAGTACACGATGTTGTTTAAGTAAAACGATTTTATCACTTGAAATCTACTTTCTTATTTCTTATTTCTTATTTCTTATTTCTTATTTCTTATTCTACCGGGGCACATCCATCCCCTGTATGATCTGCCTGATGACATCATCTTCAGTTATTCCTTCCATTTCTTTATCAGGCGATAAAATGATGCGATGACGAAGTACCGGCGGGACAACTGATAATATATCCTCCGGTGTCACAAAGTCCCGGCCCTGCATGGCGGCCATGGCTTTGGATGCATTCATAATGGCCAGGGATGCCCTTGGGGAAGCGCCCAGATAAATGGATTTATGATTCCTGGTCTGGTGGATCAACCTGGCAATGAACTGTAATAATCTTTCTTCAATGATCTGTGTCTTTATTTGTTGTCTCAGGGATATGACCTGCTTTCCCTCCAATACCGGCTTGATCATGTCCAGCACCGGGGTGTTACCCATACTATGAAATTGGGTAAGCATATTTGTTTCCTCTGTCTCTGTCGGATAAGGGACAATTATTTTAAAAAGAAACCTGTCCAGTTGTGCCTCGGGCAAACGATATGTTCCTTCCTGCTCCACCGGGTTTTGCGTAGCAAGGACCATGAAGGGTGATGACATAGGATAAGTTTTGCCATCCACAGTTGCCTGTCTTTCTTCCATGATTTCCAATAAGGCAGATTGTGTTTTGGCAGGAGCCCTGTTGATCTCATCCACCAATACAATATTGCTGAATACGGGGCCCTTTTTAAATTCAAAGCTTGCTTCTTTGGGATTAAATACAGGAGTCCCCAATACATCGGATGGCATCAGGTCAGGTGTAAACTGAATGCGGGAAAAACCGGCATTCACACTTTTAGCCACCAATTTGGCTGTTAAAGTTTTGGCCACCCCGGGTACTCCTTCAATCAATACATGCCCGTCTGCCAGTAATGCTGTAATGATCAGCCTTACCATTTCATCCTGCCCGACAATGATCTTTTTAATTTCATTGCGGATTGACAGGACAGCCTCATTCAATGCTGAAAGATCGGTGCGTTGCTGAAAAATTTGTTCTTCCATAATTTTTATTTATTAATGTTTTCCTCCTCCCCCTCTCCAGCTTGTCCTGAGCGTAGTCGAAGGATGGAGAGGGGTTGGGGGGTGAGGTTATGTTTTTTTATAAAATGATTCCAGTTGTTTATGAAAATCAGTTAACTGATTATTTTTTATTACCACAGCGTCATCAAGGTATTTTATAAAAGAAACAATACCCCGGATCTCTGATTCCTCAGCGCCGGACTTATACTGAAGACTTTTTACAAACTCATCATCCAGCAAGCCTGTCGGTAATTTATATTTATTACGGACATGCTCCAGGAAATAAGCTCCCATTTTCCTGCAAAGGTTTTTGTGATCGCCTTTATCATAATATAACCGCCCGATCGTTTTTACAAAATCCAGCGAATCATTCCGGGGTTTTGTTATGACCGGGATATAACGTTGCTTTCTCCGCATTTCGAGCAACACATACAATAATAAGGTAAAGATCGCAGTAAGCAATGCCGCCTTGAGAGCAGGATAACTGAACAGCACAGCAAGCCAGCTTTTATTTTTCGGGGTTTGCCTGAATCGCTTATTCAGGTAATATTCATCCCATACTACTTTCTTTACATCAGGCTTAATAACCGAGAGTACCTTTTCGTAATATTCTATATTATTTTTATGAAGTATAAAATAATTGCTGAATGCCAGCGGCTCGGTGTGCACATAAAAATTTCCTTTGCCGGCACGGAGGCGGATAAAATCGGGTCTTCCCCTTTCATCTTTTCCCAGGACATCCGTAGTGGATGAATCAATAGCTGAAAAATAGGAGTTAAATGTTTTACCGGGATAGCCGTACGTTTCATTTTTGTCAAAAGGTGGTGCATTGAGTGAGATGCGCATATTTTTCTGCAGATCCTCAACCTGGATGAAGGAAAAATCAATGGTACTGCTGTTGCAAACCAGGATTTTGTCTGCCGCAGCTGAAATATACCTGGCACAAATGAAAACATCATTCCCATTTTCTGAAAAACTGACCATTTTTTTCATCTCCTCTTCATCGGGGCTGAACCGGTCGCAGACAACAATCAATGCCTGCTTTGAATCATAACTGGAAAGAGAATCCCAGTAACCCGGTTCATATTTATTGGTGTAAATAGATGCTTCCGGGAACTGGTATTTCAGGTTCCGGTAAGCTACATATGTCCCATACGGAATTTTATCCTGCCTGCGCAGTGTTATCCTTTCGTCTAACTTCCTCTTTTTGTTATTGCTGCCTGTGGCAAATAATACCAGCACGGCCCCAAGCAGTAATGATCCAAGAATGTATGGAAGGTATTTATTCAATGTTATCGTATTTGACGGTCAAACTGGCTAAAATCATTTCTAACAATCCTGTAGGCATCTTCCCCCACTTCAAACTGACCATACCAGCTATATTCATAGTTCCGGGTAATACGGAAAAAATTATTGTAATAACCGGTGGGATAAAGCTGAAGCAGGTAATCAAGATTGGTTCTGTCCTGTTTATACTGAATAATATTTTTTTGAGCCATGTCTTTCAGCAAACGTAAAAACATCAGCCGTATGGCCAGCCGGTAATTACCGGCTGCCTCTGCTTTATCAATTTCTTTCTGGTAATTGATAGCGAATATATCTTCCGTTGCCGGTTCCTCTTCCCCGGTGGTTTGTAAAGCCTGAGTCTTCTTCCGGAATAAACCTATATTACTCCCCGCCAGCCACCACATGATAGCTGCTGCAAACCCGCCGATGATAATCAACCATAACAATGTCTGAAACCATTGTCGCTGACCAATCGGCGTATAATCAGGTTTTTCTTCTTCTTTTATTTCAGCATTGGCATACCAGAAATCATCATCCGATAGCATTTTTTTAATGAGGCTGTCAGGTACATGTCGCTGAATAATGGAACTATCCCCGGGAGCATCCCATTTTTTTAAGAAAAAGCCGCTTGTATTATCCTCTATTACTGTTTCGGCCTGTGGCGGATCTACTGCAGGCGCCTCTATTATTTCCGGCGACAATGAATCAGCCAGCAAAGCAGTATCACGCTGTGCCTGTATCAATGCAGGACAAAGCAGTAAAAAAAACAGCAGGGCCCTTTTACCGGATATTGCAATGCAAATATTTTTTTTATGCCTCATCAGCACTTATACTTCCTCCTCGTTTAGATGTGATACAAACTTCCGGCCCACCCGGATGGGATAAATGATAAAATACCAGATGATGAACAGCACGGATAACATGAAAATAGCTGTGGTAAGCCAGGAAATATTATTATATAACCGGGTGATAAAGCCTTCAAAAAATGCGGCAACCCCGAAAACGGGTAAGAGACCCACCATTATTTTTACACCATCCTTGGCACCCTGTTTAAAAGCATCGATCCTGCGGATGGTACCTGGAAATAAAAAACTCTTTCCAAGTATAAGACCAGCGGCTCCGGACAGTATGATCGCAGTTATCTCTAATGTGCCGTGCACAAATACCACCAGCCAGAAATCAACCCCCAATCCGTGAGCTGCAAAAAATTCATCAAACGCTCCCACCATGACCGAAGTTTTTGCAAGGTCATACAAACAGGGAAGGCCAAAAACAATACCCGATGCAAACATTCTCAAAGAAACCATGATGTTATTGATCATAATTCCAAGCCAGGTAAGAAAGGAATTTCCGTGTTCAAAAACACCAAACGGGTTCCCTTTCGCAATATTCTCCCGGGTCATATCCACATAATCATCTCCCATTATGCTCCGGACCACTCCTTCATCCTTTAAAGATGTAAAAAAACCAATAACAAAAAATACCATGAAAAAGATAAAAGAGAAGAATATCACTTTGTGATGCTTACGGATGGTCAGTGGCAGGTCATATTTCCAGAAAGTGACCAACCGGTTAGATTCCTCTTTACGGTTTTTATAAATATCCAGGAAAATTTTTGAGGCCTGTGAATTGATAAAGTTTGTAACCTTCCCGGAAGGATAAAAAGTTTTGGCATAAGCCAGGTCATCCACCAGTTGGGTAAAATCAGCTGCCATTTCATCGGGATCTTCCGATGGCTGCTGTTGGATCCTCAACCAGCGATCCTTATTCTTCTTTATGAAAAGCGCCTCTCTCAAACAGGTAATTCAGGTTGTAAAATAATGCTTTTTAAAAGATAATGGCGGGGTTCAAAATTTAATTGCCCAAAAAATATTATTTTGTTCCTTTAATTAAATCCCCGGTGAATGGCGGTTATAAAAGTACCTACCAATTTCAACATTGATGTAGAATTTGAAATCCCCGAATTCTACCGAAGACTGATTTCACTGCTGATTGATATCCTGATCCAGTTTTTTTATATTAAAATAGCCATTGAAATACTGAAGGCAATAGCCAATAACATGGATATCTGGGATTCGGATCAGCAATACAATCTTTATTGGCTGATACTAATAATTCTTTATTTGCCGATACTGATTTATCATGTAGTTCTTGAGATCACTATGAACGGACAGAGTATTGGTAAAAAAATTACCGGCATCCGGGTGGTGAATGAAAACGGTGGAAAAGCCAGTATCAGCCAATTCCTCATTCGTTGGCTTGTCCGGGATATCTGGTTCATTCTTCTGCTCCTGATAGGTCTTCAGCAGGAATACGGGGGAAACAAAGGAGAGTCCGCCTTTTTAATTATTGTTGTCCTTGGTTATTTCATTACTGACATTGTGCTGGTCATTTCATCCAAAAAAGGACAGCGTATCGGCGATATACTGGCCAAAACAATTCTCATACGGATCAATACAAAAGGAAATATTGAAGACACCGTGTTTGTGGCGGTAGCTGACAGTTATGTTCCTTCTTTCCCTCAAATTATGCAGCTGAGCGATAAAGATATTAATGCCATAAAAAGCATACTGGAAATATCCCGGAAAAAAGGGGATTTTAATATGGCAGAAGCTGCCAGTTCTAAAATAAAGGCCCATCTCAGGATTGAATCCACCCTGTCGCCTTTTGATTTCCTGGATGTGTTGCTGAAAGATTACAATTATCTTTCTACCAAATAATAAGTCCTTTGGCATCCCGGGATACAAGGCAATAATGAATCAACCGGTATGCTATTACATATTACCCAGGATACTTATCAGCAATAACAAAAGGAAAATGATCAGCAGTACTGCCCAAAAGGCAAAATAATTCCTGGCGCCTGCAAAACCGGCATTTAGTGTTGCCTGGTCATTTGCTTTTAATCCCTGGCTGATTTTATTTCCGGCATTCAATGCAAAGAGGGAACTGACAATAAAAATAAGTCCCATAATTACATATACAATCAAACCGGCATTGCCAAGTGTCCTGGCGCTAAATCCTGTTTCATTGCGGTAATATGTGCTGCCGTACCGGCTCAAGGCCTGCTGTGCAATCACACCGGCTATAATGCAAAGGACACCGATAATGAGTCCTACTATTCCCAAAACTTTGGCCCAGGAAGCAGCGCTTCTTAAGGTGTAACTGTTTTGCGCATCAAGATTGAGCTGGAATAATGAGGTGTTTTGATTCTGTTCCATAATGTAATTGGTTTTGGTTGGTATAAATGTAAGAGGTTTCAAGCGTCTGGCCGCTTTTTCCAGGATGAAAATTATCTTATTAAGAGCGGCCTGACGCTTCTAATAAGCCCTTGCAAACAATACCCGTTGAATTGAAGGCTTCCCCGTCAAAATACATTGGCCGGTTTCCTGCTTATTTTTTAGCGGTATACAGCGAATGGTGGCCTTTGTTTTTTCTTTGATGGCCTCCTCGGTTTCAGCAGTACCATCCCAGTGGGCAGAAATAAAACCACCCTTTTCATCCAGCAATTTTTCAAACTCATCCCAGTTATCTGCTATAGTGATATGTTCTTCCTGGAAATTTTTTGCTTTGTTGAACATATTTTTTTGTATTTCCCCCAACAACCCATCCACATATTGAGCAATACCATCCAGTCCTACGACTTTCTTTTCCTTTGTATCACGACGGGCCACTTCCACCACATTTTTCTCCAGGTCTCTTGCGCCCAGCGCTAATCTAACCGGTACCCCTTTCATTTCATACTCAGCAAATTTCCAACCCGGCCGGTTATTATCGTTATCATCGTATTTCACCCTTATCCCCATATTCTTTAATTGGCTAATGATTTCTTTTGCTTTTGCATCGATCAGTGTCTTTTGTTCATCGCCTTTGTAAATAGGAACGATCACTACCTGCAAAGGAGCAATCTTTGGAGGTAATATCAATCCCTGGTCATCACTGTGCACCATGACCAATGCCCCGATCAGCCTCGTGGTTACTCCCCAACTGGTGGCCCATACATATTCGAGTTGATTTTCTTTACTGAGAAATTTTACATCGAATGCTTTGGCAAAATTTTGCCCGAGAAAATGCGATGTACCTGCCTGCAGGGCCTTGCCATCCTGCATCATCGCTTCAATGCAATAGGTGTCCACGGCACCGGCAAAACGCTCATTGGCTGTTTTCACTCCCCGGATCACCGGTACAGCCATGAACTCTTCCACAAAGCTGGCATAGACCCCCAGCATTTTTTCTGTTTCTTCCACGGCTTCCTTTGCAGTAGCATGGGCTGTATGTCCTTCCTGCCATAAGAATTCAGTGGTACGTAAGAACAATCTTGTTCTCATTTCCCAGCGTACTATATTACACCATTGGTTGATGAGTAATGGAAGATCACGGTAGGATTGTATCCAATCTTTATATGTGCTCCAGATGATCGTTTCGCTGGTGGGGCGAATGATCAATTCTTCTTCCAGTTTTGCATCGGGGTCAACAATAACGCCCCCGCCATTGGGATCATTTTTTAACCGGTAATGCGTCACCACGGCACATTCTTTGGCAAATCCCTCCACATGTGCCGCTTCCTTACTTAAAAAGCTTTTGGGAATAAGTAAAGGGAAATAGGCGTTCACATGGCCGGTATCCTTAAACATTTTATCCAGCGTATCCCGCATATTTTCCCAAAGAGCAAACCCATAGGGTTTAATAACCATGCAACCCTTTACAGCCGAATAATCAGCCAGTTCCCCTTTTATAACCAGGTCATTGTACCACTGTGAATAGTCCTTTTCCCTTGATGTGATCTCTTTGCTCATTGCTTGTTGCTGGTTTTTAGTTACAGGTTGCTGGTTACTGGTTTCCTCATACCCCAATTTGACTTATAAAATCGGGTGTTGGGTCATGTCGGTTTATTCCAATCAGTATTGTCAACTCCTTTAATAAAAAGATTTATTTTTTTACCCAATGTCTCTAATTTGGCGTGAAGGTAATTATAGAAATTTTCATCCTGAAGTGATTTCGTTTTAAACAGGTTTTCCAGATGATCAATAGTCTCATCATTTGAGCCCAGGGAATAAACCAGAAATTTCACAAACTCGGCTTTATATCTCTTTCTCCCGTATCCTTCTACAATAGTTGACTTGACGGACTTACTTGATTTTCTGATTTGAGAGCCCTCCTCAAACATTTCAAACTTAGGCAGACGGGTCAGTGTCATTTCATGAATTTCAACCACCAGTTCATCCGCCAGTTTCCATATTTCAAGACTTTTATAACTCACTTTTTAAACCCAATTTTCAGAAAAAAAATCGACTCCCGAACAGGCAGTCACCAGTGACCAGCAACTAATAACCAGCAACCTTTAGATTTTTTTTAACAGGCCTTCATGCAATAATTCGCTTAAAGTCTTAATCTTTGTTATGTCAACGCAATCGATTGTGTAAGCTTTAAAGACGCACAAAAGTAGTAACTTCAACTTTAACCCAATAAACCATTTGCCATGAAATCAGCAATTTTACTCCTGGTGGTTTTTGCAGCAGTTCTCAGCAGTTGTACAACAGCTTATAAAACCGGTCAAACTCCTGACGACGTCTATTATTCTCCTACCCGGCCGCAACAGGAAAATGATAATGTAAAGAAAGAAGAGAAGCAGGATGACAGGTATACTGATGAATATTATGACGACCGCTACCTGCGGATGAAAGTAAGAAACCGGTATCGCTGGAACGATCTGAATGACTGGTACAACTATGACAGGTACAGTTTCGGGTACAATTACTATTATGGCTCTTACAACAATCCTTATAACTCATGGAACTATTATTATAACCCTTATTGCTGCTGCCATAACAATAATATTTACAGTAATCCAAAAGTAGCGTTGATAAAACCGGTAGTTAAACCACATAATTTCAGCCTGGGCGGTTATACCAATACCAGCTACAGCAATACTAATTCAGCTGCAAGCGGCAAACGGGTTTATAACAACTCCAATAACAATAATAATTCAAACGGATTGGGCAAAACTATCAGAACCATCTTCGAAAGAAACAACAATAACAACAGTTCCTCCAGCAGCAGTTCAAACAACAGCAGTTCTTCGTCCAGCAGAACCTATACGCCGTCGAGCAGCAGTTCTTCCAGCAGCAGTTCTTCGTCCGGAAGCTCTGGAGGAAGCAGTGGAGGCAGCGTAACAAGACCCGGAAGAAATTAATCTTTAATCTTATGCAGGAAATATACCAGAAACATTCTAAAATGTTTCCTGCATCTTATTATCATAAATAATCATTACCGTTTATGAAAAAGAAATTATACATCGCCGTTTTGTTATCGGTTGCACAGCATGTTTCGGCACAGGTGCCGGAAGAAGCCCTTCGTCTTTCCTGGAGACCACAGATGGGTACGGCCCGCAACCAGGCAATCGGTGGCGCTATGGGTTCACTGGGTGGTGATGCAACTGCAAATATGGTAAACCCGGCAGGACTGGCTTTTTATAAAACATCAGATTTTATCCTTACACCCGCTTACCAGTTTGGAAAAGGAACCAGCAGTTTCCGTGGAACAACCAATAAAGGCGCTGATCAAAATAATTTTGGTTTAGGTGTATCCGGTTTTGTTTTTGGGGGGTTCGGATATAAATCCAAAAACAGTTTTGCTCTTACTGTTACGAAAGTGGCTGATTTCAAACAAACCTTGTCTTACAAAGGCCAGAATGATTACAGCAGTTTTGCTGAACCGCTGGCAGATGAGTTTGCATCTTCCGGTCTCACAATTGACCAGGCATTAAACAGCAGCAATGTTACGCTGCCCACTAAAATGGCAATATATACCTACCTCGTTGATACGGCTACGATCAATGGAACCAAACAGGTTATCGCCCGGTCAGAATTTACATCCCTGCTTAACCAGGAGCATGTATCAGAAATTAGCGGAGGAATAACTGAAATTAACTTAGGTTTTGCCCATGAGTTAAATAAAAAATTGATGCTTGGCATTAGTGGTGGAATACCAATTGTAAAAATTGACCGCAATACTTATTACCGGGAATCTGATGCATCCGGCAATACTGACAATGATTTTAGCTACATGGCCTACAGGGAAAACTTTACATTGAAAGGGATTGGTTTCAATATAAAAGCCGGTCTTATTTACAGACCCAAAGATTATATCCGGCTGGGTCTTGCCCTTCATTCACCGGATATGATGATGCTGACTGAAACATTCAACTCCGGGTTCGCCGCGGACCTGGAAAAATTATTTGCCCCCAATACCGGATACGATAGTGTAGCATCTTCCACTATTACGGGCAACACTACTGAACAAAATAAGTACACAACTTACACCCCCGGGAAAATAATCCTGAGTGGTTCTTATGTTTTCAGGGAAGTGGAAAATATTAATCGTCAAAAAGGTTTTATTACTGCCGACATAGAATTCACCAATTATAAATGGATGCATTTTGGCCCTGACGGGGAAGTTACTGCTGAAACCAAAGCGCCTTATAAACCTTTTAATGATGCTATCGATGCAATTTATAAAACGGCTGTCAATTTCCGGGTTGGTGGTGAGTTGAAATTCAAGATCATTATGGCCCGTCTTGGTTTTGCTTACTATAGCAGTCCTTATAAAGACAAAGTGTTAAAAGCAAATAAAATGAACCTGAGCGGCGGACTGGGTTACCGGCATAAAGGAATATTTCTCGACCTGACCTATGTACACCATATTAATAAAGATGTAAACTTTCCCTACCGGGTGAATGCGCCCAGGGCCAATACCTTTGCCAGCCTGAAAGAAACGGGAGGCAATGTGCTGCTGACAGTTGGGTTTAAAATATAAAAGAAATATTGTAAAATTATTATAGAGCATCCATCAACCGGCGGATGCTCTATTTGTTTTATGTATCCGGATGACAGATAGATCTATTCAGCCTTTTCAAAATCAAATTTTTCTTCTTCTTCCTCTTTTCTATTCTTTGCGACAATAAAATAGACAATCACTCCCAACACTGCAATCAAACTACCCCACAAAGCAAACCAACCAGTAGAAATAAAAAGAAAAATCCAAATAGCAATAGAAAGAATAACCGGTACAGGGAAGATCCACATTTTAAAAGGCAGATTTTCAGTACCATGTTCTTTTCTGAGTA
>JBGPKR010000087.1:0-13515 GCA_041486045.1 Chitinophagaceae bacterium
ATATAACAGCCGGAGGGTTTATTGATCATACTTTTGGAACTAATGCAGACCTTTCTGCTGTTGGTATATATAGCCTGCAGGTAACAGCTACCAAAGCATCTGACCCGGTTATTGTAAATAATAGCATGACAAAAGTATTTAAGCAATTAGATAATCAACCGATCACGACAGGTGACCTGCCCTGGCTGGATAATTTAGAAACTACAAGTGTTCAGACAGTGAACAGCTCCCAGATGGGGCTTGCCGGAAATGACCGGTACGATTTTAAAAATAGTACCGTATATGGGCAGTTGAGGACGTTCATCAATACCGGCATTGCTTATTCCGGCAGTAAAGCTATAACGTTAGATATGAATCGTTATGTTTCGGGAGGTAATGTTGATTCACTGACCGGGACATTCAATCTCGGAACATTTAACACGGCCACTGATGATATACGTCTTGATTTCAGGTATAAAAATCATAAGCAGAAATCAAATGCCGCCAATAAAGTCTGGATACGGGGCAGTGACGGCGATAGCTGGATATATGTTTATGATCTATTTACCAATCAAAACAATCCCGACGGATCATATAAACTTTCAGGTAGTATTGAGTTGGGGGATTCTTTAGCTGCCCATAGCCAATCATTTACCTCAAGCTTCCAGGTTCGTTGGGGCCAATGGGGGCAATATATGACGGCTGACAATGAAAGCGGCGCCGGCTATACGTTTGATAATATTCGGCTCTACCGGGCCATAGATGATATACAACTGGTTAGTATTGATACACCCTTGGTTGTTAGTTGCGGTTTAAGCTCTGCAGAACCGGTAAGAGTTACAGTAAGAAACACATCAGGTGCAGTAGTCAATAATGTGCCGGTAATTCTCAAAGTGGATGGTTCTGTAATCAGCACAGAAAGTATTTCGGGTATACCTGCCAATGATACGGTTCATTACACTTTCAATCCAGGGGCGGCGAATCTTTCAGCGCCGGGTAATCATACCGTTGAGGTTTGGGTAAATTATCTCACCGATAATATAAGGGATAACGACACAGCCAGGATAACAGTGAACAGTTTGCCTTACATAACATCATTCCCATATCTTGAAAATTTTGAAGCCAATAACGGTTATTGGTATACCTCGTCTTCAGGAGGGAGCAGCTGGCAATACGGTACACCCAATTCACCCAAAATAACAAGAGCCGCCAGCGGTACCAGGGCCTGGAAAACCAATCTCATTGGTTATTACAATGACAATGAGTTGTCATACCTGTATTCTCCCTGCTTTAATCTCTCCGGCATGACTATTCCCACATTAAGCTTGAGTCTTGCCCTTGATATTGAAGATTGCGGCGCAGACACATGTGATATAGCCTGGATGGAATATTCCAATGACGGAGGAATAACATGGAATAGATTAGGGGCTTTCGGGCAAGGAACCAATTGGTATAATAAAGATTATGTGAACAATAATGTCTGGAGCAAGTTTGATTATACCCGCTGGCATGTAGCTACCACCACATTGCCCACAACGAACAACAGCAGCCTGAAACTTCGGTTTGTATTTAACTCAGATGCAGGTGTGACAAAAGATGGCATCGCCGTTGATGATATACATATCTATGATAATATTTATGGTATTTATGATGTTACCGGTACCAGCCCGGTTGTGAACCAACCGGCAGTTAATGGTTCAGGTTGGATTGATTTTATAGAATCAGGAACCAATAAACTGATTGCTTCCATCAATCCTAACGGGCAAAATATGGGAAACACAGATGTTCAGTCCTATATCAACACCGGTTCAGTTCGCATTAACAGCGACCAGTTCTATCATGACAGGAATATCACCATTAAACCAGCAACGGTCAACCTGGCTGATTCGGCAACGGTTCGATTTTATTTCCTTGATACAGAAACGGAGGCTTTGATCAATGCAACAGGTTGCGGTTATTGTTACAAACCATCCATGGCCTATGAGCTGGGCGTATCCAAATACAGCGATGCAGATGACAGTAAAGAGAACGGTACCCTTGCTGATAATACACCCGGTAATTATATTTTTATCAATTCAGACAGTGTTAAAAAAATTCCTTTTGATAAAGGATATTATGCCGAGTTCAA
Source organism: Chitinophagaceae bacterium (assembly GCA_041486045.1). Lineage (GTDB taxonomy): Bacteria > Bacteroidota > Bacteroidia > Chitinophagales > Chitinophagaceae > JJ008. Next base: position 2,108 of record JBGPKR010000087.1, read on the forward strand.
AGTGAAAAATTTTTCGGAGTTCTGGCTGAATAATGGCGGCTTTGATAAAAATACTCCCTTGCCTGTTGAGATCATCAGTTTTACGGCCCGGAAAAAGAACGGAAAAGATGTGCTGGCAGAATGGACCACCGCTTCTGAATTCAATGTAAACCATTTTGACCTGGAACTGGCGAAGGGCAATGTGGCATACCAGCAGAACCAGTTTGTAAAAATCGGCGAAGTAACCAGCCGTGGCAATTCAACAACTGAGCAGCAATACAGCTTTACCGATATAGAAAATAATAAATCAGGGGTTCGTTATTACCGTCTTAAGATAATTGATAATGACGGCAGGTTCAAATATTCTGCTATCCGGCCGGTAGTGTTTAATGAAGAAATAAACTGGCAGGTATTTCCTAATCCTTCATCAGGAATATTTAACCTGACTTACCAGGCTGCTGATGGGGAGGCCATGACTGTAAAATTGTATGATGTTACCGGTAAAACAGTGAAACAATATCAAATAATAGCCAATGGCTTTGTGCAGAAGTTAAGTATTGATTTGCATGAACCCGGTTTTGCCAATGGTTTGTACCTGCTGGAAATAAGGGCAGGAAACAGGAAACAATCCTTCAAACTCATCAGGCAATAAAAAACCCATCCCGACCAGGTCGGGACGGGTATATCTTCAAAAAGCGGTTTACCAGCCTTGTTTGGCAATGCCTGCATTAATGGCTGCCATTGCTTTTTCCTGGTTCATCAGGGTGGTCAACTTGTTACCTTTTCCATCATTACCCTGGGCCATATAAGCGCCTTTGGCTGTTTTAGTGATGACAGCATCGAACATTTCAACGCCCTTTTCTTTTGTTTTTACGTTATACGCTGTAATTTTTACATCTGACATGGTCAATAGTTTTTGAGTTAGTAATGCCTGAAAGTACAGATTCTGGCCGGTTTTAAAGGGGAAAATTTGTAAACAGGCTTCAAAAAGTCCTCTATATCCAGTCTTAAGTCCTTAGTTATTATAGGATTAAGAATTATCCTTCTGGTTTGACATTTTGGGCAAAGTCGAAGGATTGGGGGACTTACACATCCAATTTTGCATACTTTGCATGAGACTCGATAAACTCCCTCCTGGGAGCCACTTCATCGCCCATCAGCATGCTGAAGATACTGTCAGCGTCTGCAGCACTTTGTATCGTAACCCGCTTCAGGGTCCGTGTATCCGGGTTCATGGTCGTTTCCCAAAGTTGTTCAGAATTCATTTCACCCAAACCTTTATAGCGTTGAATATTGACGGAGTCATCTTTTCCCCCACCCAATTTCTCTATAAGAACCTTACGCTGGGTTTCATTGTAAGCATAGGCCTGTTCTTTTCCTTTTTTGATCAGGTATAAAGGGGGTTGGGCAATGTAAACATAGCCCTGCTCCACAAGTTCTGTCATATAACGATATACAAAAGTGAGAATCAATGTGGCAATATGAGAACCATCCACATCCGCATCCGTCATGATGATCAGTTTATGATAACGGAGTTTGCTGAGGTCAAGCGCCTTGGGATCCTCAGGGGTTCCCATTTTTACGCCAAGGGCAGTGAACATATTCCTGATCTCTTCATTATCGTAGATCTTATGCTCCATGGCTTTTTCTACGTTCAGGATCTTACCTCTTAAAGGAAGAATTGCCTGGAAGCTCCTGTCTCTTCCCTGCTTGGCCGTGCCCCCTGCTGAATCACCTTCAACGAGGAACAACTCACAACGTTCAGGATCCCTGTCAGAACAATCAGCCAATTTACCGGGCAAGCCACCACCAGTCAATACTGATTTGCGTTGAACCAGTTCCCTGGCTTTTCTGGCAGCTGCCCTTGCCTGTGCTGCAAGAATGACTTTTGATACAATATTCTTGGCTTCCCTGGGATTTTCTTCCAGGTAGGCCTCCAATACTTTTGAAACGGTGGAATCAACCACACCCATTACTTCATTATTACCCAGTTTGGTTTTGGTTTGTCCTTCAAACTGCGGCTCGGGAACTTTTACAGAAATGATTGAGCTTAATCCTTCGCGAAAATCATCGCCTTCAATTTCCACTTTGGCTTTTTCAAACAGGCCATTTTTATCACCATAGCTTTTAAAAACCCTTGTCAATGCACGACGGAAACCGGATACATGGGTGCCGCCCTCAATCGTATTGATATTATTAACGTAAGAGTAAATATGCTCATTATAACTGTCGTTGTAACTTAAAGCCACTTCCACCACGACATTGGTGTTTTCGTCCCGTCCTTCCACGAAAATAACTTTAGGTATGAGTGAATTACGGCCGGCATTCCTGTCAAGCATTTCCACAAACTCCACAATACCGCCTTCACTATAAAAAACATTAGTATAGACAGAACCATCTTCTTCTTTTTCTCTTAGATCATTCAGTATGATCCGGACACCTTTGTTTAAATATGACAGTTCCCGGAGACGACCTTCTAAAATATCTTTATTATAATCCAACGTGATGAAAATGGAATCATCGGGCCAGAAATGCACTTTAGTTCCCGTGGTATCACTGGTTCCGATTTCACGAACAGGATATTGGGGAACACCAATATGATATTCCTGTTCAAAAATTTTGCCATCCCGGTTTACTGTTACATGCATTTTTTTACTTAATGCATTTACGCAACTGACACCCACACCATGCAAACCGCCGGACACCTTATATGAATCTTTATCAAACTTACCACCCGCATGCAGCACGGTCATTACTACTTCCAGTGCAGACCTTTTTTCTTTATGATGCATACCGGTAGGGATACCGCGGCCATCATCTTCTACCGAAACAGAATTGTCTTCGTGAATGGTGACAGTGATATTCTTGCAATAGCCGACCATTGCTTCGTCAATGGAATTGTCCACTACTTCATAAACGAGGTGGTGCAAACCTTTTACACCGATATCGCCAATGTACATGGCCGGCCGTTTACGAACGGCTTCCAAACCTTCTAATACCTGGATACTGTCTGCACTGTAATTTGCCGAAATAAGGGCGGCTTTTTCTTTAGCTTCTGTGGTCATAAAAATGATAAAATCCTGTTGATAGAATTGAGAAAAAGAATATGGACAAATGTACGAAAATAAGGCCGCTTAATCCGGGTTTTTAACCTGATTTTTATCCCAATTTTAGCTGGTTGTGGATAAAAGAAAATGCCCGGTCTTCGGGCATTCCAGTCAGTTTTTGTCTTTAATAATTAGCAGTCATATTTCAGGCTCTTTGAGGGAATATTTCGGGCCTTTATTTTCTTACAATCTGTGCCACCAGGTCAGCCTCAGCACAAACCTTATTACCTACATAAGTAGTTCCTTTCATTTCACAAATACCACGTCGTATAGGACCCGATAATTCCATCTTAAGAATGAGTGTATCACCCGGCTTAACCATATTCTTGAACTTGCAGTTGTCTATTTTCAGGAAATAAGTATCATATTGTCCTTCACCACTCAGGTTGATGGCAAGAATACCCCCGCATTGTGCCAGTGCTTCAACCTGTAATACACCCGGCATTACCGGGTTACCGGGAAAATGCCCCTGGAAAAACCATTCGTTGAAAGTAACATTCTTTATCCCGACAATATGTGTATCGCTTAATTCTATGATCTTATCAACTAAGGCAAAAGGAAAACGGTGCGGCAAGGTTTTTTCTATGAACTGCTGGTCAAACACAGCGGGTTGATTCGGGTTATAAACAGGAACTCCTTTTGTATGTTTATTCTTTTTAATATACTGTTTGATCTTTTTTGCAAACTCCACGTTGGTGCTGTGCCCGGGCCTGTTGGCAAGTATACGCCCTTTTATGGGATAACCAATCAATGCCAGGTCGCCTATTACATCCAGTAATTTGTGACGGGCCGGCTCATTGGGAAAACGCAGTTCCAGGTTATTCAGGTACCCTTCGCTTTTTATTTCTATTTTGTCTTTGCGGAAAATTTTGGCGAGTCTCGCCAATTCTTTTTCATTCACCGGCTTATCTACAATAACGATCGCATTGTTTACATCACCGCCCTTGATGAGGTTATTATCAAGCAGTGTTTCCAGTTCATGTAAAAAACAGAAAGTGCGGCAGGGTGCAATTTCTTCTTTAAAATCACGGATATGTTTCAGCCCTGCATGCTGGGTGCCCAATACCGGCGAATTAAAATCAATCAGTGTGGTAACCTGGTACTCCATCGATGGCATGGCTACCATTTCCACTCTTTTGGCATCATCATAATGAAAAATGTTTTCATCAATGCTGTACCAGACTTTGGCAGCATCCTGTTCTACCACGCCGGATTCTTCAATCAATTCTACAAATGGTTCAGAACTACCGTCCATGATGGGCATTTCCGGCCCGTTAATTTCAATAAGGCAATTATCAACGCCCATGCCTACCAATGCAGCCAGCACATGTTCAACCGTACTCACTTTTGCCCCGTTTACTTCCAGGGTAGTGCCACGGCTTACATCTGTTACCAGGTCACAATCTGCTTTAATGACAGGCTGGTGGGGCAGATCAATCCGCTGAAACTGGTAACCAAAACCTGGAATAGCCGGTCTCATGGTCAGGTCAGCCATGACTCCGGTATGCAATCCCGTACCGGAAATGCTGACAGCTGACTTAAGTGTATGCTGTTTATCGGGATTAAAGTTTGGAGCCATGCAATTGAATTAAGAGCGGCAAAGATAGCCATTCGGGAAAAAAAGTGAAAAGAGGTTTATGGGGTCATATTTTGGTGTAATTACGGAACCGGAAAAGCCGGATTCCCGTTAATTTTTCAAGCCTGTGGACAAGTTTGTCTTTGAACGAAAATTTCTTTTTGGTAACATCAAAATTCAACTGCCAGTTTTTTTCTGCGATCCTTTTTTGCATAATGGCGGGGTGTTGACCTTTAAATGCAATGACAGAGTCAGCATTTTTTAAAAAATCAAACTGGTCTTTTTCATTTATTGGCGGAGCAATGTATTTTTCACCATTCCAGAGTCTATAAAAATTGCTGAGTTTTTCTATCTGCTTATTCGGATGGCGAACCCAGCCATAATGATAAATGGAAGCATTGGCCTGTTTTACTTTTAATTTAATGTCATTTCCGGTGCGGAACCCCTGCCCATCCCGGTACGAGTGTATTTTTTTATCATTGCGGATCAGCCTTATTTCATGACTGTACCAGCGGCGGGAATCACCGATATAATCATACGTTCCGTAGAAATGGATGAACTTAAAGATCAATCCCTGCACTCTTGGATTTGGCAGGTGCTGTGTAGCTGCTTTAACAATGTTTGGCAGATCCTTTTCATGGACCACTTCATCCGCCTGGATATAAAAAGCCCAGTCGCTATCCGGACTTATATGAGCAAAAGCTTTATTGGTTTCGGCTGCAAGCACTTTTCCCCCTTCCCGGATTGAATCATCCCAAACAGAATGAACTATTTTTATTTTGGGTGATTGTAGGGATTCAATCAACTGAAGTGTGCCATCATCGCAATTACCCACACTAACAATGAACTCATCAACAATGGGAAGGATTGAAAGAATAGATTCAACGACCGGGTAATCAAATTTTACTGCATTCCGGACAAAAGTGAAACCGCAAATCTTCATGAAGAAATTATTTTTATAGCCTAAGATATTTTCTCTGCTATTAGTTGTTTCACCAATGCCTCTAATTCTTTAATTTTTTTATCCATTTCAGGAAGATTTCGGGCAATTGCCATACTCCGCATAGCCTTTGTATACTCATAGGCATTTGTTCCGGTGATAGAAATACCGGCTGTTTTAACTGATTTATTCACCCCGCTTTGTCCATTGATCTTTACATTATCGGCAATATTGATATGACCTGCAAGACCCGCCTGTCCGCCTATTATCACGCCGCTACCTATTTTGGTACTGCCGCTTATGCCGGCCTGGGCTGCTATAACAGTAAAGTTGCCAACTTCTACATTATGTGCTATCTGGATCAGGTTATCCAGTTTGGCGCCCGATTTTATCAGCGTGGAGCCGATCGTAGCCCTGTCTATGGTTGTGTTAGCACCAATTTCCACATTATCTTCAATAACCACATTCCCTATCTGCGGCACTTTTTTCACAGTGCCATCTGCCTGGGGTGCATAACCAAAACCATCGCTTCCAATAACCGTTCCGGCATGAATGGTTACCTGGCTTCCCACTTTGCAGTCACGATAAATTTTTACCCCCGGATGAATAATACTGTTATCACCAATGGTTACATTATCGCCTATATACGCATTAGGAAATATTTTTGTGTTGTTACCCAGTTTTACATTTTCTCCGAGGTAAGCAAAGGCGCCGATAAAAACATTTTGTCCGTAAGAGGCAGTTTTGGAAATATAACTTGGCTCCTGTACACCACTCAGTTGCTGCTGCCTGATTTCCTGGTATTTGCTGAGGAGTGTTGCAAAAGCAGAATACGCATCAGGCACACGGATGATCGTTGCATGAACAGGTTGTTTCAACACATAATCTTCATTGATAATAATAATGGAGGCATTGGTGCTGTATAAAAACTCTTCGTATTTGGGGTTGGCAAAAAAAGTAAGCTGTCCTTCCACAGCGTCTTCAATTTTTCCAAAAGAATTAACCGCTATGGCAGCATCGCCTTCTACGTTGCCGTTTACAATAAGGGCTATTTGTGCAGCAGGAAAAGTCATAATAGGTCAAATGGGTCAAATCAGTCAAATGGGTCAAATAGGTCAAATAGGTCAAATCAGGATCGGTTATGACTTATATGACCTGTTTGACTTGTATGACCTACTGACTCCTCATATAACAAATGTAATATTTTTTAATCTCGCCATAGGCAAGACCGCTGTTATAATGAATCAGGGCATTGTCCACCTGTGAAATATCCTTTATCGTTCCGTCCTTGAATAAAATATTGATCCGTTCATCCCCGGGATTATAAGTTGTATTACTTGTGTCACCGGTAAATACAAAATACTCCGATTCTTTTTCGCTGAGGCTTAAAGCAAAGCAGGCTTCTTTTCTTTTCCGGCTCACCCATGCTTCGTCAAATGGTTCAGCCTGCAGTTTCACTTTCAGCAAATTTCGTTCCACCAAAGAACGGCAAATGGTGGCTAATATTTTATCAGGATGTAGGCTCCAGTTTTTAATGGTGGCCATTACATCATGATCGTCGATCCGGCAAAATGTTCCCAGCTGCTGTTCAAAGGAAAAAGCCGGTGATACAGGTTGGAGAAAAAAATCCAGGTCCTCAGAGCTGGCTCTCACGGGCTGACCTGTTCGTATCAGCTCTTTGGCACGACGGATAATTTTTACCAGCATCATTTCGGCGCTCAGCACTGTTTTATGCAGGTACACCTGCCAGTACATGAGGCGTCGTGACACTAAAAATTTTTCAATGGAGTAAATGGCTTTTTCTTCCACCATTAATTCGCCTTCAACCACTGTCAGCATTTTGATGATACGGTCGTAGCTAATTACTCCTTCCGCAACGCCGGTAAAAAAACTATCCCGGTTCAGGTAATCCATCCTGTCCACATCCAGTTGCCCGGATACCAGCTGGTGCAAAAATTTTTTCGGATGATTATTGGTAAAAATATCAATAGCAGTTTGAAGTTGTCCGCCAAACTCAGCATTCAATTCCTGCATGATCAAAATGGAAATGGCCTCATGCTGTACATCTTTGATCAGCTCATTTTCCAGGGCATGTGAAAACGGCCCATGACCTATATCATGCAATAAAATAGCCGCTTTTGCACCCAACTCTTCTTCGGCTGTTATTGCTACTCCTTTGCTTTTTATTTCGTTCAGCGCCGTACACATTAAATGATAAGCACCCAGGGAATGATGTAACCTGGAATGAACTGCTCCGGGATACACCAGGTGAGCAAAAGCCATCTGGTGGATATTCCGGAGCCGCTGGTAGTACCGGTGAGAAATGATCTGCCATATCAGCGGATGGTCAATGGTAATAAAACCATAGACCGGGTCGTTGATGATTTTGCGGACTGAAGTCATTGTTGCTTTTTTGTTAAAGGCTTCAAAAGGGCAGGCGGCAAAAGTACAACGGGAGAGTTTAATAAGCTATTTTTACCTCACTCCCCAACCCCTCTCCACCAGTGGAGAGGGGAGAAGTCACCTCACTACTAAAAATAAAGTGACTTTTAAGAGGGATTATTATTTCTTTAGTGATTACAACTATAAACCAAAAACAACAAACTATAAACTAATAGAATGGCAATAGCAAAAATTATCTGGGTTGACGATGAAATAGAGAGCCTGCAATCGCAGAAATTATTCCTCGAAAATAAAGGATACGAGGTCCAGACATTCACCAATGGATTTGATGCAATAGATTATGTAAAAGAAAACCCCGTGGATGTGGTTTTGATTGACGAAACTATGCCCGGCATTACCGGTTTGGAAACCCTTGCCAAGATCAAAGAAGTAAACCAATCCCTGCCGGTGGTATTGATCACAAAAAATGAAACAGAAAACCTGATGGATGATGCCATTGGTTCGCAGATAAGTGATTACCTGATCAAGCCGGTCAATCCCAACCAGGTATGGCTGAGTTTGAAAAAAATCATTGATAACAAAAGGTTGGTGGCAGAAAAAACCACTACAGCCTACCAGCAGCAGTTTCGCCACCTTTTTACTGCATTAAACAGCAATCCCGATTACAATGAGTGGATGGATATTTATAAAAAATTGGTGTATTGGGAGCTGGAGATGGAGAAAAGCGATAGTCCTGAAATGCAGGAAATATTACAAAACCAGAAGAGTGAAGCCAATACCGAATTTTTCAAATTTGTTTCCAGGAATTATTCCAGCTGGGTGAATCCCAAAAGCACAGATGGACCGGTAATGAGCCATTCTTTGTTCCAGTTTAAAGTGCTGCCCCATGCAGAAAAGGGGATCCCTTTATTTTTTGTGCTGATTGATAATTTACGGTTTGACCAATGGAAGGCGATCCAACCTATTTTTTCAGAGAGTTTCCGTATCCTGGAAGAAGATAGTTTTTACAGCATACTTCCGACAGCTACCCAGTATTGCCGCAATGCCATCTTTGCAGGATTAATGCCTGCCGGTATTGAAAAACAATTCCCCGCACAATGGAAAAATGATGAGGAAGAAGGCGGAAAGAACCTCCATGAAGAAGAATTTTTCCGGGCACAGTTGAAAAGGCTGGGAAAAGGTGATCTGAAAGTATCCTATACCAAAGTGGTAAACAACCAGGCCGGGCTTGACCTGGTCAATAACATTCATAACCTGCTGAACAATGACCTGAATGTTATCGTTTACAATTTTGTGGATATGCTCAGTCACGCCAGGACAGAAATGGAAGTATTAAAAGAACTGGCTGGTGATGAAATGAGTTACCGCAGCATCACGGCATCCTGGTTTGAACATTCTCCATTGCACCAGGCGCTGAAGAAAATTGCAGATAAAAATGTCAAGATCGTTTTAGCTACTGATCATGGCAGTGTAAGGGTTAAAACACCGGTCAAAGTAGTCGGGGATAAACAAACTACCACGAATCTGCGCTACAAGCATGGCCGTAACCTGAATTATGAACCCAAAGAAGTGCTGGCCTTCCGTGATCCGAGGGATATCGGCTTACCGGTGCCTACTATCAATTCATCATTCATTTTTGCCAAAGAAGACAGCTTTCTGTGCTATCCAAACAATTATAATTATTATGTGAACTATTACCGGAATACTTTTCAGCATGGAGGAGTTAGTTTGGAGGAAATGATAGTACCGGTGATAAAGATGCAGAGTAAGTAAGCTGCTATTGGATCTTTTTCAATATAATTTCTTCTGATGATATTCTCTGTACCTGGTTGAAGAAATCAAACAGAGTGGCATATTCTTTTTTATCAAAAATGGCTCTTTTTATTTCCAGTACCTGGGAAAAAGAAATTTTAGAATGACTGATTGAAATGATCCTTGTAAAAGTAAAACTGGAGTCAGGCGAACGTACAGCTATATTTTGTGGTATATGTTCCGGCTTGAATGATTGTGGAATATCCAATTGCATCGTTAGCCGTAATTCCTGGTTACATCCCAGGTCGATATCTGTAATTCTCTTATCTGCAGTAAAGGGGTTTGTTTTTTTTGTGGTAAATAGCTGGGGATTGATAAAATAAAAACTATCTGAATGCGGGAGTTCATAATCAAAATCTATATGCTGGATTAAGGGATCGTCATTATCGATATTCTCTTTTTGTTCCGATAGTACTTTTAAACCCGGCAGTTCTTTGTCAAAAAATTTCCCGCTTTTATTTTCCGGATTATAGAGAGCAGAATCAAGAGCTATAGATTTGGCATAGTCGTAATAAGTAAGGGAAGCCCCTGCCTCCATCTTCCCGTTTTCTGTCAGGTTTGCAAAAATATCCGCCGTTTGTTTTAAAAGTGGCCTGTCATCACTGATCATTACCCATTGAATATTATCGGGATCCATTACAAAGCCTTTTCTATTCAATATATTCAGGGGAGGAATTGAAAATGATTGAAATTTCAGGCACGCATCCACCAGGTAATTGACGCCATTTGCTGTTATCAGCACATCCAGGCCATTAAATTGTCCAAAATTGGGAAAATCGGTATTGATTTTACCGTGCTCCCTCGTACTTACAAATACAGGGTGACAGGTAATATTGGATCTTTTCAGCAAATTAATCAGCAACATATTAATTTCAGCAGAACTGCCGCTATGCTTTTTCCAGGCATCGTTAATATCATCAGGATAACCGGTTTGTTCAGATTTTTCAGGTATTCTCTTTTTCACGATATGATACAGGTAATTGATCCTATCTTCCGGTTTTACATAAGTCAGTGCAGTATCAATAATTTTTTCAGTTCCCCCGATCACTTTTTTATATTGGTCATCAAAAAAATCTGACTTTAAAAGTAAGTTAGCAGCTAACTTCCAGATTGACTGGGGAGAATAATTATCTAATAATTCACTCTTCTGCTTAAAAAGAATAAAACCCATCTTCAGCAGGTTGTCATTATATGAACTCATATAAGGCTCCGGTTGAAAAGAAGATATATTTTCTTTGTAGAAGATTTTTTTATCCCTGTCTAAGCCCCTGGTTAGCTGTTCTTTTCTTTGCAAAATGGAATCATTGCCAAAAATTATCTCGCTGACCTTCGAAAAGGTTGGTGTAATTAAAGCAACCGAAGAATAAGCAGAGGGGATTTCCGATTGAACAACCCAGGTATCAAATTCCAGCCTTTTTTCAGACAGTACATAATGATATTCTATTACACTTCCTGGTTTAAGATTCGGGAAAGTAAAAAGAATGATCCCAACTTGTTTCGTGGCTTTTTCGTTATAAAAGTCTGTTTCTTCCACTTTTTGTTTGGCAATATTACCCGCTTCATCCATTGAATAGACCATTCCCTCTAATAA
>JBGPKR010000088.1:0-13464 GCA_041486045.1 Chitinophagaceae bacterium
TATTTGTTCAGGTCATAATCAGGTTTCACCCATTCTCTTCCTTTACCTCCTATACATGGGTGAAATAAAGTATGATTACCTAACTCATGTCCTTTAGCGGCTGCTTTTCTCCAATCATCTAATCTGTCCCTGCCGAAATAAGCGGTTAAATAAAAAGTTGCTTTTAAACCAAGTGAATCGAGAACAGGAATAGCATTGTCTAACTGCTGGGGTATTGCATCATCATAGGTCAGCACAACAGCGCATTTTTTTCCCTGCCACGCGGGATTGAATTGTGCGGTGGCACAACAACTACAGCAAATGATAACAGGGAGAGAAAAATATTTTTTCATTTCTTTTATTTGTTATTTGTCAGTTTGGAAAGGTGAGGCAGGCAATCCTTCTTTATTATATAAATTGGCTCCATCAGGATTATCTGCCCATGCATAACGCACATAGATTGGATTGGTCACATCATCATTCCATACAATTACTTTGTCGCCTTCGATCTTCGCTTTTGCCCAAACAAATTTTTTATCAGCACCTGCAATGGCGAAATAATTGAGTTCTTCGCCATTATTTGTTATTAAACCACTGCCCGCATTACTAAAGGAGATCGTTATCCTATTACCATCAATAGTTACGGATTGATAAATTGGACCCGAATAAACTATGTTTTCACCATAAGCAAGTTTCAGGGCAGCCAATGCCAGGCGATCACCCACATCTTTTTTTCTATCGGGATGGAGATCATTCCATTCACCCAGGTCAATGGTAACAGCCATGGCTGAATTGGGGACAGACAAACATCTTAGCTGAGCATACCTGAATTCTGCCCACTGACTTTCTGAAGGCAGGTAATTTGCATCCATAAAATTCGGAAGCTGCACATATAGAAATGGAAGATCACCTTGTTTCCATTTACTGCGCCAATCAGCGATCATGGCAGGCTGCAATTTTGTATATTCTTCCGCCCTGCTTGTATTGGATTCACCCTGGTACCAGAGAAACCCTTTGATTGAATAATTAATAATTGGCGAAATCATTGCATTATATAATGCGGTGGGTTGGTTTTGAATATTTATTCCGCCGCCAGCTCCTCCACGTTGCAGAATGAATACTTGTCCAACTTTATACTGCCAATCACCTTTCAGATCAATGGTATCTTTACCGGCGAATAAACAATAAGGTTTATCAGGAACAAATCCTCCTTTGCCTGCATTGTTCGTAACTTTTACAACAAAAATATTTTTACCCGTCTTCAACAGATCTGCAGGTACATTGTATCTTCTCTGCGGATACATATAGGTAGTATTGCCAACCTGCTTTCCATTTATATACAATATATCGGCATCTACAATTCTTCCTAAAAAAACTCTTGCCGGAACGCCAGTCATAGATGCAGGCACATCGATCTCTTTTCTGTACCAAACCACGCCATCCAACTCTTTTATTCCCTGGTCTTCCCAATAACCGGGTATATTGATCGTATGCCAGCCCCTGGGAATATAAGTTGGATCATACCAGGGTTTTGGCCCGGTTAACCCTTTATCTTCTTGTTTTGGTTTGTTGTTCCCGGCATTAGCCATTGCTTTTCTTGCCATGCCATTGATATACGCTGTGTCTTTGTTTTTTTGAATTACACTTACTATCGCAGGAAATTCTTTTAGTCCTTCTTCACTTGTCCATGCTTCTATGGGAGAGCCCCCTACACTTGCATTAATCAAACCAATTGGTACATGATACTTTTCATAGATATCTTTTGCGAAAAAATATGCGACGGCTGAAAACTCAAGAATATCCTGCGGATTGGCGGATTTCCAATAGCCGGTTGGCAGATCATCATGCGGCACTTGCAGATCGGTCATCGTTGGTATCCAGAAATGTCTTATCTCCGGGTAATCAGCATTTGCAACTTCATGGGCATACCTGACACTATGTAATTTCATTTGATGCACCATATTGGATTGGCCGGAACAGATCCATACATCACCGATCAGAATATCTTTCAGCGAAATTTTATTGCTGGCGTTAATATCCAATGTATACGGCCCGCCGGCTTTCATAGCTGGTAACTGCAATAACCATTTGCCATTAGCATCAGTTGTGGTTTTAAAACTTTTACTATTGAATTTGATCGTGATCTTTTCTCCTTTAGCGGCCCATCCCCAGATATTTATTTTGGTATCACGTTGCAAAACCATGCCGTCACTCACCAGGCGGGGGAGTCTTACCTGCCCGCAAAGCGGCTGCAGGTTTGCCAGCATTACTATTAAAAAGAAGAAAAGCAGGTTTTTTTTCATTACTGAACACTTATCGTTTTCATTAATACATTGGAGGTTGTTTTATTTTTCACTCCCGGCTGGCCTCCACCAACACTTATTATTATTTTACCTTTTGGCTGATACATCTTACCCTCCTCACTCACCAGTGATAATTGCTCCGGCGTTAATGTGAATGAGATCATTTTGCCCTGGCCTGCTTTTAATGCAATGCGTTGAAACCCTTTTAATGCTTTGAGCGGGGCTTTTCCATTTATATTTTGATGCATTAGATATAACTGTACCACTTCTTCCCCGTCCTTTTTCCCTGTATTGGTTACCCTAGCCTTTACAGTTATACTTTTCCCCTTTGCAACCGAAGCTGGAACGGAAAGCATATCATATTTAAAGCTGGTATAGCTCAATCCATATCCAAACGGGTACAAGGCATCGCCTTTAAAATAGCGGTAAGTGCGGCCCGTCATATCATAGTTTTTAAAATCAGGCAGGTCGCTGTCACTTTTATAAAATGTAACGGGTAATCTTCCGGCGGGATTATAATCGCCGAATAAAACATCAGCAACTGCAGTGCCTGCACTTTGCCCACCATACCATGCATTAACAATAGCAGGAATACCTGCCTGTCCGGTAGGCAGGTTTTCTGATTCCCATGGTATAGCAAGAGCACTGCCGGTCATCATTACAAATACAATTGGCTTGCCGGTTGATTTTAATGCTTTCATTAATTCTGTTTGCACAGATGGCAACATAATACTTGTTCTGTCGCCACCTTTAAATCCCGGCACAGCCACCGGCATTTCTTCGCCTTCTAATTGTGGTGAAATGCCACCAACAAAAACAATAGCATCCGCATCTTTTAAACGATCGGCCAGAGCAGCAAAATCTGTTTTTACATAATTGCCGGCAAAGAGTTTTACGGTAGCATCTCCTTCAGCCTGGCGGAAACTCATTTCAATTTTATAAGTAACCCCTTTTTGAACCGGAAGACTGAATTGTTTGCTGCCCCAGCGGTTTCTTTCCCATACATCAACCATTATGCTGTCATTTATTTTAACGCGGTAACCATCATTGGCTTCCGTTTCAAAACTCATTATTTCGTCTTTGCCGGCTATAATGCTGCTGCTGTAGCGGGCAGAATAATGAGTTGGTTTCATTCCCGGGAAAGGAATTTGCCCTTCAGGCCAGTTATGATTGATCTCATTTTCTATTTGTGTAAGCACCGGGGTGCCTTCCAGTTTTTCATTTGAAAAGTATTCTGCTTTTATCCCAGGTTTGCCATCATATGTATATAAGCTTGTGATATCCTTATGGATCAGCAAACTATCATTAGTAAAATTGATCGCTTTTTCAAACAACACTTCCGTATTGTTGCCCAGTTTTTCTTTAATTCCTTCCAATACGGTTACAACATTTGAAGGAATCCCGTTGTAGTTCCCCAGCATAGAAATTTTATTATCTGCATTCGGGCCAAGAATAACGATCTTTTTCAATTTTTTTGACAGGGGCAATGAATTGTTTTCATTGCGCAGCAGCACGATGGATTGTTGAGCCATTTGTAAAGCATGCGCCTTATGTTCCGGGCTTTCCAAAACTGATGCTGGCGTTTGCGCATATTTCACCATGGAAGGAGGATCGAACATGCCAAGGCGGAAACGGATAGTGAATAATCTTTTCAACGAAATATCCAGTTGCTCTTCTTTCATCAGGCCGTTCTTCACCGCATCCAATAATGTTCTGTAAACAGAATTGCCGCATTCAACATCCGTACCGTGTATCAAAGCATCCATCGCAGATGAAGTGGCATCCTTATGCGTTTTATGATAGCGAAAAAAATCATCTACCGCCCAGCAGTCACTCGTTACATAACCGGTAAACTTCCATTGGTTACGCAAAATATCATTCATCAGCAGATCATTGGCGCAACAAGGCTGCGTATTAATGGCATTGTAAGCACACATTACTCCGGCCACTTTCGCATTCACAACCAATTCTCTGAATGCGGGCAAATAAGTATCCCATAGATCATATGCAGAGGGATTAAAATTATCTGAATGTCTTGTTGGTTCTGGTCCGCTGTGCACGGCAAAATGTTTGGCGCATGCAGCAGCTTTTAAATATTTCGGATCATCGCCCTGCAATCCATGCACAAATGCTTTGGCAAGCATCGCCGTTAGGAACGGGTCTTCCCCATAAGTTTCCTGTCCTCTTCCCCAACGGGGGTCACGGAAAATATTAATGTTCGGTGTCCAGTAGGTTAACCCGACATAACGGTCGCCGGTTTTTCCCGATTCAATTGCTTTGTTATGAATAGCCCTTCCTTCCATGGCAGAATAATCCGCCATCCGGTATAATGAATTTGTATCCCATGTAGCCGCCATTGCAATAGCCTGCGGAAACGATGTTACATGAAATGACGTTCTCGCCACTCCATGCAGCACTTCACTCCACCAGTCGTAAGCTTGAATACCCAAACGGGGCACTGCCGGCGTAGCATTCAGCATCTGTGCTACTTTTTCCTCCAGGGTCAGCCGGCTTACTACATCATTTACTCTTTGTTCGATAGGTAACGATGGATTCCACATCGGGAAAGATTTGTAATCTTGTGCATGAGAAAGCACTGACAACAGACATGCTACTGAAAAGAATAATTTTTTCATTGTAAATATTTATTTTACCAGCTATATTGCTACTATCATCAACTGTTGCGTCGCACTCTTGTACTGCATATCGCTACTCAGCAATTGCTACGCTCAAACTTATTTTGCCAACGTTTCCGGGGGTCCGAGATAACTTGGCTTTACCCCACCAAAATCAATAACTAATTTCTGCAGCACAACACCGGGGTTTATCATCCAGAATTTCAATACATGTTTTCCGGGTTTGGAAATCAAGTGACGGGTTGTTTTGATGATAATATTGTTCGCTACCCATTCTCCCCATATCCTTACATTATTATCTTCTTTATTCAGGTTTATTATTTGTGGTTGCTCATCATCAATAGATACGGCAAACTGCAAACCGGTTTCGGAGCTATGAAAATTAAGGGTAGGGGAGAAGTAGCTGAGCAATTTTAAACTGTCTTTGCTGTAAGTATAAAATTCGTATTCAAGGTGCGGGGAATTGCCGCCGGGTTTTTGATTGATTGCCGTTACGGGATAAGGGGTGACAGCTGAACCGGTTTTTCCATGGTCGGGTAAAATTTTCCAGGTGATTCCGTTTGTATTGACTGCTTTGGTGAAGTGATCCGCTCCTATAGAGAGGTAACCGTTAAGTTCATAGAAGATTTTTTTACTCTGTCCCTTTGGATATTTTGCTTCATTCCATGCTGATGTGGTATCCACTCCTGTAAGGATTGAATCAGCAGGTACATATTTTACTTCCGGCATTCTTTGTCTCGGCGGTTGCTGCCAGTATGTATACCCTATATGCGTCTGATCCATCATATGATTCCACTTGCCATTGGCCAATTGATGGTATTGAAGTGAAATCAGTGAATCATTTAAATAATATTGCTTTGCTTTTTCTGCATGTTCGTTAGCTTCTTCCAATTTTTCTCTAAATAATAATCTGTTCCAGGCAACTGCAGTATATAATTGCTGAAGATTAGCACAAGCTTTTACAGGGTGTAATACTAATTGAAAATATGCCTCCTTGAATTCAGCTGATAATTGGCTATTTATCTTTTCAGCCTTTGCGAGCAAATCATTATAATCATCTGTGACTTGCTGAGCTTCATAATAATTTACGAGACTGTAAGTATTTGCGTCAAGCAACTCGGGTTTTCTTCTTCCATTATATTTACTATACTTCGAAATAATATCCGCAATCTCTTTTGCATACGTACTGCCAAACTGATCCGCTGCCCATTGCTCTGTATATTTCTGCAAGTCATCAGCGCCAATTTTATCCGGGTTCCATGCATAATCTAAAAAGAAAGAGATCGGGAATTCCATCGGCTTTAGGTCGCCCACATTTACGATCCAGATATTTTTTACGCCGTATTCATATGCCAGATGCATTTGTTCCCACACTCTTGGGATGGGGTTTGTATTGAGCCATTTGTAATTTCTTGGCCCGCCTACATAATCAAAATGATAATAAATGCCATACCCCCCGGTTCTTGGCTTATCAGTGAGTTTGGGCAGTTTCCGGATATTACCCCAGTTGTCATCACATAATAATAAGGTAACATCATCCGGCACCCTCATTCCCTTATCATAATAATCCTGCACTTCTTTGTATAACGCCCATAATTGCGGAGTTGCTGATGCAGGTTTATGGGTTACATCTTCAAGTATCTTTCTTTGATCAGTTACGATCCTTTCAAGCAGGGCAGTTGCTGTTCCTTCTGCCATGGGCTTATCGCCATCACCACGCATACCTACGGTGACAATACTCTCATGTGTACCCATATTCTGAATGCCCTTGCGCCAGAAGTCCTTTAGTACAACTTCATTACTGTCATAATTCCATGGGCCTTTGCCATAGCGTTTCCATTCCTGCTGTGCCCGCAGCATGGGTTCGTGATGCGATGTTCCCATTACGATACCCCATTCATCAGCGAGTTTGGGACTCCCGGTATCATCATCATTGAATGCATTGCCCCACATAGCCGGCCAGAGGTAGTTTGCTTTTAATCGTAAGAGCAGTTCAAATATTTTTTCATAGACGAGATGATTCACGCCTCCGAATTTTTCTTTTGCCCACCCGGAGAATGACGGGGCTTCATCGTTGATAAAAATACCCCGGTATTTTACTTTTGGCGCATCAGTAATGACAATTCCTTTTTTAATATAGATGCTGGCTTTCTTTTTCACTGGGACATCTGCCCACCAATACCAGGGAGATACCCCCATTTGCTTTGATAATTCAAATACACCGTAAGCCGTTCCTCTTCTGTCACTGCCAATGATCACCAGGGCATTGTCAATTCCTTCAGATGGGATACTTATTGTTTGTATCTGGTAAGCTTCCCATTTCCCTTTGATGTTATTTACATTGATTTTCTTCTGCTGAATCAATTGTTTAATAACAGCTGATTTTTCAAGAGAACCAATGATGATGGTATTCTTTGCAAAAGAATTCGGATAAGTTTTTATCCCTGGCTCATTTCCCGTAACCATTTTTATATCTTGCTGTAACAGTAAAGCAGCCCTTTGAACTGTAGGCTCATCAGCTACGTCAACATAAATACCTGCCTTATCCAGAGAAAATGAATTAGGGATCTGGTTATCAGTAACGATCTGTTGGGCAGTGGATACCACCGTCATCAGGAAGCCGCCAGCGATAAACAAGAATTTTTTCATGAGCATGCATCTAAAAGCCGATTGAATTTCCTCCATCCACAGGCAACACAACACCTGTCACATATTTCGCTTCGCCATTAGCCAGGTACAACGCAGCATTGGCAATATCAATAGGGTCACCCATATAACCCATCGGCGTTCTGCTCATTACTTTTTGTTTTCTTTCTTTATCATCATTGAGCGCCTTTGAACTCATATCTGTGGCAATGAAACCGGGTGCAATACAATTCACTCTTATCCCTTTGGGTGAAAGCTCCACTGCCATAGCCCTTGTCATCCCTTCAATAGCAGATTTGGAAGCTGTGTAAGCAATGACTTTTGGAATACCATATTGAGACGCCATGGAACTTATATTGATAATGCTTCCGCTTTTGTTTTTCTCCATATGCTTTACCACCTCTCTTGATAATGTAAAAACTGCGGTAACATTGGTTAATAGTATCCGTTGAAATTCTTCATCCGTTACATCGGTAAATTCTTTTTTCATATTGATCCCGGCATTGTTTACCAGGATATCAATACGGCCAAATTGCTTTATTATTTCTTTTACAAGGGAAGGGATTTTCTCAACATCAGTAAGGTCAAATGAAATGGGATGACATAGTGGGCCTAATTTCTTTTTTGCAGCGGCTAATTTATTTTTATCCCTGCCAATTATGATGGTCTGTATTTTTTCAGCAACAAATTTTTCAGCAATGGCAAGACCAATGCCTGATGCACCCCCCGTTACAATGGCTGTTTTTTTTGATTCTTTTGCTTTCATGTTCATTTTTTTTGACAACTATTTAGAAGAAGGATCCCCCGGGCCGTATAAAAACTTCAGGCTTTTATAATATTCCAGGCTGTTATCCGGCTTTTCATATCCGGAAGGTATTGGCATTTTAGAAAAGGTTTGAAAATAGAGTAAACACGCGTTGCGCCACCATACAGCTTCTTCTTCCTGCACCTGCAAAAGCATTTTTACCTGTTCAGCCCTTTCCTGGTCGATCTTGGTCAGCAAGCTACTCCATGTTTTTTGCATCCGGCGAACTGAATCAACCCCGGCATAATAATGCCGGCATAGCTCATTCCATAATGTCTGGCCATTTTTCATTTTATAATCCCAGGGTAAATGATGAAACCACAGTAAATATTCATTCGGACAGGTTGTCACATTCTCAAATTTATTTCTTACTTCAACAGTATATTGACTCAACGCATTACTGCCGGTTGCTGTTCTGTCAAAACCGATCCCGATACTATCCGCTTTATGATAATAAACAGGGTTCCAATCGGGCCGGGATAAATTATTAACCCATGGAGCTGGGCCATAGTGGTGACTGGTGCCCATTAAATGATGCAGCCCTAATGGCGTCATATAATTAACAGTTGCCTCACGGGAAGCCAGCATCATTTTTTTTGCCGGATCAACAAAAGCCTTATCATTGGTAAATGTCATTCTCAGCCATTCATCGGCTATTTGTTCTGAAGAAAGATGGTAGTCCCAGCTCAATCTTCCCAATGCATACCAGTTGGCCTGCGCAAAAGGGTGGCCACACCAGTTGATATCGTTCCCGATATTTGAAACCCCTGCCATCCCGGTAAGGGAATGATTGTTCAAACTTCCATCAACTACTTTTGCTACAGTGCTTCCCTTGCCATTGACATACGTATCGCTTTCAAGGCATTGTTTAAATAGCGGAGCGAGGTAAACAAGATTGGTGGCTTGCCCAAGATATTCCTGTGTTATCTGGAATTCCATCAGCAGCGGTGTTTTGGGCATTGCCCCGAATAAGGGATGAAAGGGCTCTCTTGGCTGAAAGTCTATAGCACCATTCTTTACCTGCACCATCACATTCGTTCTGAATTTTCCATCCAATGGTACAAATTCATTGTATGCCTGTTTGTGCCTGTCCTCAGGTACGTCGTTACTGTATACGAAAGCCCTCCACATGATGATACCTCCATGCGGAGCTACTGCATCCGCCAGCATATTGGCGCCATCTGCATGGTTTCTTCCATAATTCTGCGGGCCGGGTTGTCCTTCAGAATTTGCTTTTACCAAAAAACCACCAAAATCAGGGATCAGGGAATAGATTTCATTCACTTTATCTTTCCACCATTGCTTCACCAATGGGTCAAGAGGGTCTGCTGTTTTTAAACCACCGATCTCTACCGGGGCGCTGAACCGTGCAGTTAAATAAACTTTTATGCCATAAGGCCTGAATGTATTGGCTAAGGCTGCGACTTTTTTCAAATAGGGTTCAGTGAGAACAGTGGCATTTGCATTTACATTGGTCAGCACAGTTCCATTTATTCCGATGGAAGCATTGGCCCTTGCATAATCTTTATAGCGTTTGTCAATATAGCCGGGCAGTACATGCCAGTTCCAGATAGAGAAACCTGCATATCCTCTTTCAACTGTTCTGTTCAGGTTGTCCCAATGATTAAGCAATCTTAATTTGATGCGGGGAAATGATACAATATGTAATGAACTGATTGATTGTTGTGTCTGGATCAATCTCAGAAAATGGAATACAGCATATAAAACAGCAATATCTGTATTACCGGTTATTATAGTACAGCTTTTTCCATTGATAGTTTTTGAAATGATCAGGTAACCTTCTTTGCCTGCTTGCTGTAATTGATTTGCTAATCCAGGCCCCGCGATCATGGGGGAGGAGTTGACAGTCCCGATTACAAGTGTCCCATTTTTTTGGAGGGCAGTAGTAAAAGGGGGCTTTGTTTGCAACAAACCATCCAGGCCATTCCTTAGTTCTTCTTTTGCAGCTACGATCGTGGCAGAGTTTCCGGTAACATACAATTCAGCAATGACCTGTTTGTAAGCTGAAAGAAGAGTTTTATTGTCAACCGGTTTGTATCGCAGCCACAGGTCATAGCCATCTTCTGCGGAAAGGCAGCATGTAATACTTAATAACAGAACTAAAGACAATAGCTTTCTCATATCAGTGTCAGCTCTTTCCGGAATGACTTTGTTTTTTCAATGAGGATTTTCTTATAATTAAATCTGACCGTACTACAATGGTATTCGTGTGCTTAATATTGGAAACTCCCTTTAAATGATTGATCAGGTTACGGGCCGCAATCTCTCCTATATCTATGCCCGGGTAATGGATAGTGGTCAATTTGGGTTCGACAATCTTACTGATCGCATCATTATTAAAACCTACTATCGCTATATCAGCAGGAATGTTTACGCCATGTTCTTTTAGTGTTTGCATACAAACAGCGGCAGAAAAATCATTGGTAATAAAAGCGCCGTCAGGCAATGGTTTCATTTTTAATATTTGCAGGGCAGCTTCCACACCGCATTGTTCACTCAGGTCTTTGATCAATACATATTCTTTATTATAAGGGATGCTGTTATCATACAGGGCATCTGTGTAGCCTTTATGCCGCTGGGCATATACGTTACGTTTCAGGTTGGCGGTAACCAATACTATTCTTTTGCATCCCTGTTCAATGAGGTGCTGGGTAGCCTGGTAACCGCATTTATAATTATCAATAATAACCTTGGTACTTTCACTTTGTTCTTCCACCCGGTCAAAGAAAATAACGGGAATGCCTTTTTCCTCAAAGGATTTGTAATGTGCAAGGTCTTTTGTATCAAATGCAAGAGAGGCGATCAATCCATCCACTCTTTTATGAAAAAGGTTCAAAGCATTGGCAGCTTCTTTCTGGTAACTTTCAGATGAGTGTGCAATGATAATGTCGTATCCTGCTTCAGTGGTTATTTTTTCAATGCCTGCTAATACAGATGTTATGAAGTTACTGTTCAACTCGTGTACAATTACTCCGATCGTATTTGTCTTTTGCTTGCGAAGGTTACTGGCAAAATTATTATGCCGGTAGCCAAGCTCCCTGGCAGTCTGCTGGATCTTTTTGCGGGTATTCTTATTAATAGCCGGGTGGTCCTGCAACCCACGGCTTACAGTAGCCGAGGAAAGATCAAGCTTTAGCGCAATATCATATATGGTTACGTCTTTTTTGGATTTCATGTTGCAATCGGTTGCATAAAAATCGCAAAAAATAAAATGAATTACAAACTTTTGTTTTTAAGGGACGAGGCCCGGATGATAAGGTCGGAGCGCAGTACAACTTTGTTGGTTGTTTTTATACTCGAAATGCCTTTGAGGTGATTAATAAGGCTGGTTACAGCGGCTTCGCCTACGCTATACCCGGAGTAATTAACGGTAGTAAGATTAGGTTCTACCACTTTGCTGATGGGGTCATTATTGAAACCGGCGAAAGCGATGTCTTCCGGAATTTTTATGCCCGCTGCTTTTAATTTTATCATACAGTGAACTGCCGCAGTATCGTTGGAAGAAAAAACAGCATCCGGCTTTTCCTTCATTTTCAAAATATGACCGGCAGCTTCTGTGCCTGACTCTTCAGTCAGGTTACTGATATACAGCAACCTTTCAGAAAAAGGGATTTTATGGTCATGGAGGGCCTGTTTATATCCTTTTAACCTGTCTGCATAAACATTCCTCAGCATATTACCGCTCAGGTGCATGATTCGTCTGCAACCCTGTTCTATCAAGTGTTTCGTGACTTCATAGGCAGCTTTGAAATTATCTATTATTATACTGGTGCTCTCATTATTCGGATAGATACGGTCAAAGAAAACCACCGGGATCCCCCTTTTAAAGAAGGGTTGAAAATGGGTAATATTCTCAGTATCATAAGCCAGTGAAACCAGCAGGCCATCCACTCTTTTATTGAACATGGTATGAGCATTGGCTATTTCTTTTTCAGAGCTTTCGAGAGAATGACTGATAATCAGGTTATAGCGTTCCCTGTTAGCGACGTCTTCCATGCCGGCCAGAACGGTGGCAACAAAATAACTATTCAGCCGGGGTACAATAACTCCAAGTGTATGAGTTCGCTTACTTCTTAAACTGCTGGCAAAGGTGTTTGAACGATAACCAAGCTCCCTGGCCGCAGCTACAATTTTCTTCCGGGTGTTCTTATTAATAGTGGGGTGATCCTTCAAACCACGGCTTACCGTGGTAGCTGAGATATTGAGATGCCTGGCAATATCATATATAGTTATGTCCTTCTCTTCAGCCATTCTACAAATAAAAGTAAGCTTTTTTTTAAAAAAAAATTGCAATCGGTTGCAATTTTAAAAAATTCTCCTATATTCGTTTCGCAAAGCACAAATTATTTTGATTGCTGAAACCAAAAAGTGCTGTGCCAACGGACTGCTATATGAAAAGGGTAAGGCCAAATAAGTTGATTATTTCCCCTTTGTTAGTTATGGGCGCGGCAAATGCCAGGCATGATCTATGCTTCTGTTCACGTCATCTTTATTCATGTTTACCAGCACATATTTCTGAAAGCATCGGTGATCATATCACCGGTGCTGATCTGATAGATATCGAAGTATTCACAACTATTCAACTGCCAAAATGAGTATTATGAAACAAACCCTTACTAAAGAAAAACTATTCTTTATGAATAGCCTCCGGATGAAACCCCTTTTAGTCATTTTAGTATTGCTTATTCAATTACTGGCAATACCCGGAAAAACCTTTGCCCAAAGCGTAACTGTTAAGGGAAAGGTTGTTAGTGACGAGGGACAACCTGTTCCCAAAGCTTCAGTAGTTATTAAAGGAACTGCTAATGGTGTCAGTGCCGATGACAACGGAAATTTTGAGATCACGGTTCCAACGAACGGGACATTGGTTGTCTCGGCGGTGAATTTTTCGCCACAGGAAATAAAAGTAAACGGGAAAACATCTTTAAGCGTAACACTGACCTCGCTTCAAAAAACAGAAAGTGAAGTAGTGGTGGTTGGCTATGGTACGCAACGATCAAAAGATGTAACAGGTTCGGTAGTTAAATTAAGGGGCGAAACTCTGCGTGAAGTGCCTGCTCCGAATTTAATTGCA
>JBGPKR010000089.1:0-13384 GCA_041486045.1 Chitinophagaceae bacterium
TAAAATAGATCAGGATCTTGTCGTTCACATTCAATTTTAACTGTGAAGCCGTATTGGCAGATAAAATGATTTCCCTGCTATAACTGCTGTCATTAAAATTCACCCGTCTTCCCTGTTTCATGAATTGCTGAAGCCGGGAAAAATCATAGCTGCTGTCAATTCCTTTGAACATTACACCTTCTATTTCATCTCTTGTTTTCAGGATGGCATACTTGCTGGCAAACGGATGTATACTTTTCACCAGCGGGTTTCTCCGGATAGCGGCTGCCAGCGAATCATTTTTTATGATAGGGGATTCTTCTGAAATAATGGCTTTATCGGGCTGTTTCTCCAATATGCGGATATGACCCAGGAAACTGAATACTTTCTGGCTGACCGTTTGCTGAAAGCCATTGGCCAGTGAAAGGGTAACGATCATGACCGCCACACTGATAACCGTAGCCAGAATGGACAGCCGGATAATAAACCTGGAAAAAGATTTCTGCTGGTTAAATGCGATGCGGTTTGCTATAAAGCCTGCAACCTTCAAATTGATTTTTTTGTCATTAACAAAAGTAAGGGGTAGTGTATTATTTTGAAAATTAAAACCATTCCCGCTGATAACGCAGATTTATTCGCAGATAATCGCTGATTATTTCTGCAAAATCTGCGTCCTGATCAGCGAATATCTGCGGGAAAAATTCAGGTGAGACATTACCAAATAAGGCGGAGAAAGAGATTTCTCCTTTTTTTAACCGAATTTCACGTATTATGGACCAATTACCTGTCAGATAGCCCGATGAAAAAATTACTTTCATTATTTTTTGTTGTGCAGGCAATGGCTGTTGCCGCACAGATACCCGATCATATTTACAAGCCCAATATTCATTCGGTGAAACTGTATAAGTATGGCGATATCTACAGCTATCCTGTACTGCTGCTGAACAGCAGTGACCAACTGGAGCTTCATTTTGACGACCTGGATGCTGATTTTAAAAATTATTACTACACGTTCCAGCTCTGCAATGCTGATTGGACGCCTGCCAATATACAGTCCTATGATTATATCCGCGGATTTCAGACCAACCGCATCACTACTTACCGTAATTCATCTATCATAGCCACCCGTTACACGCATTACCAGGCCATTATCCCGGAACGAAATTCTGCGCCAACCCGGTCAGGAAACTATTTGCTGAAAGTTTTTCTGAATGACGATACTACCAAACTTTTTTTTACCAAACGGTTTTTGGTGGTAAACAATAAAGCATCGGTTTCTGCTTTGATCACCCAGCCCTTCAATGCCAGTTTTTTCAGAACACATCAGCGGGTACAGGTGTCTGTCAATACGGTGAATGCACAGATCAATGCTTTTTCCCCGCAGGATCTGAAAGTGGCGGTGGTACAAAACAATGTATGGTCTTCGGCATCTATCATTGACCGGCCAACTATTTTCCGTGGTAATTATTTTGAATACAGCGATGAAGAAAACACCACATTCCAGGCAGGGAAGGAGTGGCGCTGGATTGACCTGCGGAGTTTGAGGCTCTTGAGCGACAGGATGCAGCAGATCGTTGATACCGATAAAGTAAGGACAGATATCTATGTAAAACCTGATGGTGAACGCCGTCAGCAGGTATATATTTATTACAGGGATTATAACGGGATTTACATTATTGAAAATACCGACGGTACCAATCCTTACTGGCAAAGCGATTATGCCTGGGTGCATTTCACTTATATCCCTCCGGGCAACAGGGCCTATGAAGGGAAAAGTGTATATCTTTTTGGCGAACTGACTAATTATTCCCCGGATGATGAGTCAAGAATGATCTTTAATGAGCAAACAGGTGTTTATGAAAAGACTTTATACCTGAAGCAGGGCTATTATAATTATTCTTATGTAACACTGACTGATAAAAAACAAACAGGTTTCAATCCCTCACTGGAAAATACTGAAGGCAATTATTGGGGAACTGAGAATAGTTACATGGTGCTGGTTTATTTCCGTCCTTTTGGCGCCAGGGCCGATGAATTGATTGGTTTTACCCGGGTGAATTCTGCCTTTCAGAGATAGCCCCGGCCTCCACAATTAGTATTAAAGTTCAGATTTCCCTACTCCCAAAGGGGTGGTTTGGAAATTCACTTAATGCAAAAGGTATTATTATAAGGTCTTCTTAGCGTCTTCTAAAAACTTAGCTAATCCAATATCAGTAAGCGGATGTTTCAATAAGCCAAGGATGGAATCCAGCGGACAGGTGCAAACATCAGCACCGGCTTCGGCACATCTTACAATATGCAGGGCATTACGGATGGATGCAGCCAATATCTTTGTTTTGAAACCCTGGATAGAATAAATATTAGAGATCTGGGCAATCAATTCCACACCATCCCAGTTGCTGTCATCAATGCGGCCGATGAATGGCGATAAATAAGTAGCACCGGCTTTAGCAGCCAGTATTGCCTGACCTGCTGAAAATACCAGTGTACAGTTTGTCCGGATGCCATTATCAGTAAACCATTTGATGGCTTTCACCCCATCTTTGATCATCGGCACTTTTACAACAATATTCGGATGAATGGCGGCTAATTTTTTTCCCTCTTCCACAATACCTTTAAAATCTGTTGAAATAACTTCGGCGCTGATGTCGCCATCCACCATTTCGCAAATGGTTTTGTAATGGTTCATCACCGCTTCTGTGCCCTTGATGCCTTCTTTGGCCATTAATGATGGATTGGTGGTAACACCGTCCAATATTCCTAATTCATTGGCTTCTTTGATCTGTGCAAGATTTGCCGTATCAATAAAAAATTTCATGCTGTATATTTTAATTCCCGCCAGTTGGCGGATTTGGGGATCCGCCTGCGCTAAAGCTTCGGCGGACAAAGAAAAAATGGCAGGCTTATTACATCGCACCGCTCAACCACCTACTCTTGCTGCCTTCCGGCCCTGGGAGGGTTCAGCAGGAGCTGGTCGTGTAAGACCTGCCTCCGCAAAGATAAGGGTATGAAAGTTGATGTGGGTGAAGGTTGAAAGGGGATCAAATCTGCTTAACGATTCTTATTCTTTCCTTTGTTTTTAATCGGCCTGGTGCCATTGATCACGTCATCTTTAGTTGGCAGCACTTCATCATCCGGTTTTTTCTTAATCCAGATCGTTTTTTCAATTACGACAAACAGATTAGATTTTAATGCTGCCCTGACGGTTACTTTTTCTTTTTTAAAATCAGTTGGGATGATCAATTCATTGCCTTCAAATTTTGCGTCGGGGCATGAGAACAAAACCTCTTTGGCCGTAAGCGGTAACCAGCGGCCATTGGAAAGTTTACCATCAACATTTATATAATTATGCTGGCCTTTCTTCAGGCTGTCAGTGTACAGGTGAAAATAAATACTGTCCACCTTTTGGGCAAAAAGGGCAGAGGTGGATCCTGCAAGAAAAATAAGAAGTAAAACTTTTTTCATATCGCTAAACAAAAGTCGCAAATAATGTGCAAAGGGTTGTTTGCCTGTTCTGTTTCAGGTTATTTTAACTTTCCTTACTTCTTTCTGTTCCTGTTCTTTGTTTAATACGGTCGTTCCGGTTTTGCAAAGATATTTAAGCCGCCCAGGAAATGTAGTCCGGCTCTGGCAACAGTTCTGTTTATTATAGCGATTAGTTTTACTGAATGAATATTTTTTCGGGGTTTAAGATCGGCAATGAACGATACCCTGCCCTTACCGGCATCAGGGCATTAGGTGCAACGGCAGTATTTTTTGCACATCTTCCTTTTAATATAGGGTTTTCCGTGGCGGTGGATGTGCTGGCTTTCTTTTTTGTTTTAAGCGGATTTCTTATTGTTTACCTGTATTACCAGAATGCGGAAGTGGTTTCCGGCCGTTATTACAATTATTTTATCAACCGGTTTGCCCGCATCTACCCGGTTTATTTTTTGCTGGTTACCATTGCCATCCTTTGCCTGCATGATTTCGACACGGGACATTTAATAAAAAATTACACGCTTACCCATTCCCTGTTTCAGGACAGCAGTGCAAAAGCTATTGATCCAAGCTGGTCGCTGACGGTGGAAGAATGTTTTTACCTGCTGGCGCCACTGCTGATGTTACTGATCAGGCGGTTTAATTTTTTTGTGTCGCTGATGGCTGGTTTTTTTCTGCTGATGACCGCCCTGCTCATATCAAAGTGCGATGCACCTTTTTTGTTCCTTCATACACCGGTCTTTGTTTTCTCAACTACTTTTTTTGGACATTTTGTTGAATTTTTTGCCGGGGTATTCGTGGCACTCCTTATCCTGGAGCGGGAAAAACAAAATGTCTCAGCAGTAAGCAGGAACAAATGGACAATAACAGGAAGTATCGGGGTAATTGTATTGATCGCTATGGTCATATTCATTCAGTACAATAAAGGGCCGTTAAGACAGTTTCTTTATATCGGGATCAATAATTTTATCCTGCCCCTGCCCATTGCCGTATTGTATTTTGGATTGATAACCGAGAAAACTTTTTTGTCCCGCCTGCTGTCGGGCAGGTTATTGGGCTTATTGGGAAGAACTTCTTATTCTTTTTACCTGGTGCATATGCTCGTCATCGACTTCATCGCCGTGCCATACCTGTTAAAATATTTTACGGGCTTTTATAACCTGTATGTTATTGTCATTTATATCCTCACCCAGTTAATAGCCCTGCTGATTTTTGTTTTTTATGAGGAGCCACTGAATCTTTTTATCAGGGAAAAATTCAGGAAAAGGGAGAAGGCTGCTGTTGTGAGGGAATGATAGGATGAGAGGAACTTCTGTATTGTGCAACTACTTTATAAGAAGAGGATCGTTTTTATTTCAGGGCTCCAAAATTGTTTGCACCCTTTTTGGAATTTACTGGTTAACCGGCTGCTAATCCTTTCACCTGTGCCGGCTTATTAATAACTTGCAGGGAACCGTCAAAATGGATATTCAGCATTTCTGGCAATATGAACCGCAGGGAGTCATGACTGAGTTGCAGACCAGCCTGTCAGGTTTATCAAAGGGAGAGGCTGCCAAAAGATTGGCTGCAGGGGTAAGCAAAACAAAGCTAAGACCTCCCTTGCTTCAGGATATACTTTTATTTCTTTCCCAGTTTAAAAGCCCCCTTACTTTATTGCTCGTTGCTGCCGTTATTCTTTCAGCCCTCCTGGGTGAAACTTCAGATGTGTTTATCATCCTGTTCATTTTACTGGCAACGGGTATTGTTAGTTTTGTCCAGGAACGTCATGCCGGTAAGGCGGTGGAAAAATTAAAATCCATTATTCGAACTAAAGTAAAAGTGTACAGGGACGGCAGTATAGTTGAAGTATTCACCGAAGAAATAACATCCGGAGATATATTGGAATTTTCAGCCGGTGATATTATTCCTGCTGATTGTTTGCTGCTGGAAGAAAAGGATCTGCATGTTAACGAAGCAACACTGACCGGTGAAACATACCCGGCTGAAAAAGCAACCGGCGCTGTTCCGGCAGACACAGGACTTTCGAAGCGGACCAATACATTGTTTGAAGGAACCAGTGTGGTAAGCGGTTCGGCAAAGGCTATAGCTGTCTTAACAGGAAAAGACACTGTATTTGGAGACATTTCCGCAAGCATTGCCCGGCCTGCAGACGAAACGGCTTTTGAAAAAGGCATCCGGAAATTTGGATTCCTGTTGATGCAGATCACTATTGTGCTGGCAGTGATCATACTCGCTGTGAATATTTATTTTGGAAGACCTTTAATGGATTCCCTGTTATTTGGTCTTGCCCTGGCAGTAGGGATGGCTCCTGAATTATTACCGGCCATCATGACCATTGCCATGTCATCGGGAGCCAAAAGAATGGCACAGCAAAAAGTGATCGTTAAAAAATTATCGTCAATTCAGAATCTCGGCGAGATCAATCTTTTTTGTTCGGACAAAACAGGTACCCTGACAGAAGGAGTGCTGGAGGTTTCATCTGTAGTAAATATTGACGGGAAAGAAGATAAGAAAGTAAGGCAATTAGCTTTTCTGAATGCCAGTTTTGAAACTGGTTTTGCCAACCCGATGGATGAGGCGTTGCGGGCCATGAAGAATGTTTCTGCCGGCGATTATGTCAAATCGGATGAGGTCCCCTACGACTTTATCCGAAAACGTTTAAGTGTTTGTGTTGAAAACAATAAGGAGCATCTGCTCATTACCAAGGGGGCGGTAGATAATATTGTCGCAGTGTGTGATAAGCTGTTGATATCAGATGGAAACACTACTCCGTTAGAAGCCGGGAGCAAAGACAAAATTGCGGCCTTATACCTGCAGTACAGTAACCAGGGATTCAGAACCATCGGAGTTTGTTATAAACTGACAGATAAGGGCAAACCATTTACCCGGGATGATGAGACAAATATGATTTTTGCAGGGTTTGTTTTATTGTTTGATCCCCCCAAAGAAGGAGTAATAGAAGTCATCCGGGAATTAAAAAGAAACGGGGTTGGACTTAAGATCATCACCGGTGATAATAAATTGGTGGCTGCATATATGGCGGATAAGATCGGTCTGCCTGATGCTGTTGTTGTTTCAGGCGCAGAGATCAGTAAGATGAGTCCTGAAGCATTGGTACTGAAGGTAAGGGTTGCCAATGTATTTGCCGAGATAGAACCGCAGCAAAAGGAAAGCATCATTAAAGCATTGCGCAAAGCCGGTAATGCAGTAGCCTACATGGGCGATGGTATCAATGATGTGGCAGCTATCAATGCGGCTGATGTAGGCATTTCTACCAATAATGCCGTGGATGTGGCCAAAGAAGCAGCCGACGTGGTGTTGCTGGAAAAAGATCTTGCTGTATTGAACGCAGGCATCATTGAAGGGAGAAGAACTTTTTTGAATACCCTGAAATATATTTATACCAATACAAGCGCCACGTTTGGCAATATGTTCAGTATGGCAGGTGCATCACTTATCCTTCCTTTTCTTCCCATGCTGCCTCAACAGATACTGATGACAAACTTTTTAACCGACTTTCCTTACATGGCAGTAGCAAAAGACAATACAGATAAAGATGACCTGGCAAAGCCTCAGAAATGGGATATTAAACTGCTTAGAAATTTCATGATCGTATTTGGCCTGCACAGTTCGGTGTTTGATTATCTCACTTTTTTTGCTTTGTATAAATTATATAAGTCGGCAGAAATGTTTCATACAGGTTGGTTTATTGAATCTATTTGCACGGAGTTGCTGATCTTATTCGTGGTAAGAACACATAAGTCCTTGCTTAAAAGTATCCCGGGAAAATTAATGATTGGCCTGAGTATTCTGGCATTGGTTATTACCGTCGTCCTTCCTTTTACGCCATTTGCCGGTCAGTTAGGTTTTGTAGTGCCCCCATTCAGCTTATTGGGTATCATTGCCGGCATTCTTGTTCTGTATGTACTGACGGCTGATATTATTAAAATAATGTTCTTCAGAAGAATGTCAATTTAAATATTGAACTGCTTTCAATTTTACTTTTCTCTTTTCTTTGCAGAAACAGATTTTACGATCGTGGCGCCTTTAAGCACCTGCTTGCTCTCTTTCATTTTTGCCAGCGAATAAGCATAGGCTTCTTTCAACAATTTTTTTATATAGGTTTTCGGAAATTTCTTTATGTCAGGCACAAGGATATAGCGGTATTGATTTCCTTCACCGATCAGTCTTTTTTCCGGGTCGGCAATTTTAGCGCCCCAGTAAAATCCAAAATGAACATTATGGCTTGTTCTGCCAACTGCTACACTGCAAAATGTATCGCCCACTTTATCCGATGGCGACCAGCCAAAAGCTACTGCATTATAATTATCGTAAATGAGCTCATTGCAATTGGGGTAGAGCCCCCACGCAAACTCCCTCAGCCATAATGCATTTTCTCTTACCTGTTTCGGGAAGGGCTTTAAAAATTTCAACAGATCCTTTACTGTTTCTTTTGGCATATTATTATAGCGTCTTCAGTACATCATTCATGCTCCTGACAGCATCTGCACTTTTATTAAATGCAGCCTGTTCATCTGCAGTCAAACCAAAGTCAATGATTTTTTCCCAGCCGTTTTTTCCAATGACGACCGGAACGCCGAGGCAAATATTTTTCTGACCATATTCACCTTCCAGGGCAACACAACAGGCAAATGATTTTTTTTCATCCCGGACAATCGCTTCAACTAATGCAGCTCCGGTGGCACCGGGTGCATACCAGGCCGATGTGCCGAGTAGTTTGGTTAATGTAGCGCCGCCAACCATGGTATCATTTACGATCTGCGTTTGTTGTTCAGCGGATAAAAATTTAGTGACCGGAACGCTATTCCAGGTTGCAAGTCTTATTAATGGGATCATCGTGGTATCACCATGTCCTCCAATCACCACGGCATTCAGATCAGAGGGACTGCAACCTAAATGTTTGCTCAATTGATACTTGAACCGGCTGCTGTCCAGTATACCACCCATTCCGATGATCCTGTTCTTTGGCAAACCGGTTGATGTCAATGTCAGGTAAGTCATCGTATCCATCGGGTTGCTGATCACAATGATGATGGCATTGGGCGAATGTTTTAATATGTTTTCACAGACGCCTTTTACAATGCCGGCATTGGTGCCAATCAGTTCTTCTCTTGTCATTCCGGGTTTGCGGGGAATACCGGATGTAATGACGACCACATCGCTGCCTCCTGTTTTTGCATAATCATTGGTACTGCCGGTTATTTTTGTATCAAAACCCAGCAGGGTGGAGGTTTGCATCATGTCCTGCGCCTTACCTTCTGCCAGGCCTTCTTTGATATCCAGTAAAACCAATTCGGTGGCCAGTTCTTTACGGGCAATATTATCAGCACAGGTAGCGCCAACTGCTCCGGCACCTACAACAGTTATTTTCATAAAAAATTTTTTATTTGATGAGAAATTAACCTGCCTGCTCGCCTTCGCATAGCTTCAGTCGCTTGCGCCATAGCTTCAGCGACGGAGCACGGCCGCAGGCAGGTTTGAGCCTCAAAAATAAGGAGTTTGTACTGTCAGGATATGAGGTAAATCAGGTAGGAAGATAATTGTGGTTTTTCAGTTTAAACGCCAATTGGCTGGCCTGGCTGATCCGCATTGAAAATTACCTTAGGTTTAATCAGTTTTAGCATGTTTCTGAAGCTCTGCGGCGGCTTTTTCAATGGGCATGGACCCTTCAAAGAAAGAAATCAACTTACCCTTTTTATCATAAAAGGCAAGAAAAGGCAGGTTGCTGATCATATAAAATGAAGGAAGGAAAAACTGGGTATCCTGCCCCACAATTATATTTTCATACAGGGCCAGGTTATATTTTTCACGGAAGCTCATCATGGAATCATAAGGCATCATAGTTGCCATCACAATTTCTGATTTGCTGAACTGGTCAATATTCTTGATGAGCTCTTCCGTTTCTTTTTTACAATGTTCACACATAGGGCTAAAAACCATCAGCATCACCGGTTTCTTTTTGGGAAGATCATCTTTTGTAAATGCAGTATTGCCGGGCAGCATCAGCTTTACAGGCGGAAAAATGGGATTTTTTCTGAATGGCGGCTGAATAGTATCAGTTTGTGAATAAATATCTGGCAGCAGGAAAAAACTAATGATCAGTAAGAAATACCTCATGTATAAAATTTATTATCGAACAATTGTAACGACGCCTTTCCGGCTTACCAGGTTGCCTTTGTAATCTATCGCTTCAACCATCCATACAAATGTACCGGTTGGTTGCTCGATTCCGTTTATTTTTCCATCCCATCCTGTTGACGGATTACGGGTAGAGAAGACCATTTGCCCCCACCTGTTATAGATTCTGAAATACCTGAATTCCTTAATGCCAACAGGAATTGCCATTAGCAGGTCATTCAAACCGTCCTTATTTGGTGTAAAGCCTGAAGGGACATAAATCTCAGGGCCTTTATAAACTTTTATTAATATGTCGTCTGACCCTTCGCAGCCTTCAGCTGTTGTACCTGTAACGATGTAGTGATAATCGTAAGGGAGTATGGCAATCGGAGTAGCGCTTCCTGCATTATCTAAAAAATTGCCGGGGGACCAGGTATATTGAGTTACCCCGGCATTACTTTTTTCAAATACTTTTAATTGGACCGGCTGATTAATAGCGGCAATGCTGTCATTGCCGGCAAAAATTTTCACGACAGGAATAACTTTTACATCCACCGCATCGGGGGTAATTGAATTGCAGCCAAATGCATTTGTAACGGTAAGAAAATAGGTTATATTGTTTTTCGCTTTTGCAGATGGGGAAGCAATATTTGAATTCGTAGTGAAATAGGTAGAAGGGAACCATTGATAATTTATTCCGCCGGAACCATTGAGCTGGTAGATCTTACCAAAACAAACTGAAAGATCTGCTCCTGCATCGGCAACCGGCGCCGGGTTTACTTTAATTGTAGTGGAGTCTGTTCTTGTACAGATTCCGGTTGTAGCAATTACTTTATAAAGTGTCGTTACTACAGGACTGGCGAGTGGTGTCCGGATGCTGCTATTATCCAGAAAAGTGGAAGGGGTCCACAAAAATGAATCAGCATTGGATATTGTCCGGAAAAGATAGCTGGTTCCTTCACAAATTGTAGTGTCTGCCGGTGCATCAAGTATCACTATATTATTCAGGGGAACGGTTACGTTTTGCGAATTCGTACAACCATTATTATCCTTTATGGAAACAGGATAATTCCCCACGGCAAGGTTGAACAGGTTACTTACCTGGAAATTAATTCCATCCACAGAGTATAGTATAGGATTGCTGCCACCGCTGGCGGAAATATTCAAAACACCATCAGTTCCATTTCCGGTGCAACTGACGCCGGTAATTCCGATATTATTGATAATAAGATCGGGAAAAGCCTGGTTTATTGTGACGCTGATACTATCAATACAAACTCCATCCCTGATTTTGATCTTATAAACACCTACCGGAAGATTATAGAAATTACTGTCTGCCTGCCATGTCAATCCATCAATTGAAAATTCGACAGGTTGAATCCATTCCCATCCTCCTTCAACTTTAATAGTGCCTGTAGAAGCGCCTCTGCAGTTGACATCTGACTTGGATTTTAGTTCCAGGTCTCTTAATTTAATAAAAACAGAATCTCTTGCCTGGCAGGTTCCTTCCGTAGCAGTACAGATATAGGTAGTGCTGCTGTTGACCGGGGTAGCCACCGGGTTGCGGATAGCCGTATTACTTAACGTGGGATCAGGATTCCATTGATAGATGGAATAACCTGTTGAAGCAATTAATTGAATAGAACTGTTCCGGCAAATAGCAGCTGTATCGGGTGTTAAATTCAATATGTCATAATCCCGCAATTGTATAATTGCGCTATCTGTTGGTAAACCGGCTAAACAACCAGCCAAAGCATAAATTTTTAATATTTCTATTCCTTCGGGTAATCCGTCAATAATGGGTAAAACATTAACGACAACAAAACTGTCATTGGCGGGGATCGTTACGGAGGAAGGGAGCATTTGAACATCAACTCCGTTAGTTGCAGTACCTCCGTAAGAAAGCGAGACACTCAGTGGCGTAGGATCTTTTCTTGGCCTCCTGATGACAAAGGCCCCGGTTGCACATCCTTCAACCAGATAACTATTCCCTGACGGGTCGGTTTGAGTCAGGTTTGTTATCCCGATGGCATTGGAGCTGAGGCTTCCGGCCTGCAGAAATACACCACTGTCTAACTGATCATCTATAACATCAGAGATCACCAGTTTTATATGATATACTTCACAAGGTCGTACTCCTGCCAGGGCTGTAAAAATTTTAGTGTGACCATCATGAGTGAAAAAAGTATTAAATCTGTTATCAGTATAATACACAATATTATTAGGGCAACCTCCTCCGGGGACATCATTCACATTAAAAATCGATACCGGTATTGTTGTCCCGGGAATCAGCGCAATATTTTTCAGGCCTAAAATGCCGGGGCCTGAAATAAAAAAAGCAAAGGCATCATTATAAGAGCATACATAGGCCGGGGTATATTCTTCAGAGCTGAAAACGTAATTAAAATGGATACTGTCTCCCAATGGAATAAAATCAAATTCCAGCACACAGGCATCCTTCAGTGAAGACACCGGTAAACCAATGGCTGTGGCAAGATCAAGGTCTCCGGGCAATCCCCATTTATTATCGGCGACTACAGATTGTGCAGCAGTGGATCCGTCTCCATCAACTCCATAATTCGATAGTCTTGTTTTGGCACGGCCGCTTGTTAAAACAATTCCACTGTCAATGCCAATATTTGTACCTCCGTTATTATTAAAAAAACCGGCCATTTCCATATTCCCGGTAAAACTGACATTACTGATGACGACTCCATCGCCCACCAGCTTTTGGGCAAGTTGTACGGCATTATTTGCTGATGTGACCTGTAATTGAGCAGTCACATTGGTTTTGATG
The DNA here is from genome assembly GCA_041486045.1 of Chitinophagaceae bacterium. Taxonomy (GTDB): domain Bacteria; phylum Bacteroidota; class Bacteroidia; order Chitinophagales; family Chitinophagaceae; genus JJ008. The sequence goes on from JBGPKR010000089.1 coordinate 12,395, forward strand.
AATAGCAGAATAACAATGAGAACAATTTGGTTCAGGGCTTTTCTCATGATCAGCAGTAACTTTTTCAGTAATATAAAAATATTGATTTTGAACGTATGATCAGGGATGATCTGCATCACTTTGGCCGGGAATCTTCCCATCCGTATCTTTGCCGCCTCAAATTTTTAATTAACATGGCAAATACATCAGACATCAGCCGCGGCATGATCCTGAATCTTGATGGCAGTCTTTACAGCGTAGTGGAATTTGGTGAAAACAAAACTGCCCGTGCTGCTGCCAAAGTGTGGGCAAAGCTAAAGGGGGTAGATAATAACCGTTCCATTGAAAAAACATGGAACTCCGGGGATACCATTTTCCCCGTGAGAGTGGAAAGACGCTATTACCAGTTTCTGTATAAAGATGACACCGGGTACAACTTTATGGATAATGAAACTTTTGAGCAGCTCGCCCTGCAGGAAGCAACAATTGATGCTCCCCAATATCTCAAAGAAGGCCAGGAAGTGGGTATATTGATCAATACCGATAATAACCAGGTGCTTGGCGCTGAATTGCCGGACAAAATTGTACTGAAAATAACTTATACTGAACCGGGCCTGAGAGGTGATACGGCTACCCGCACATTAAAAGCAGCTACCCTGGAAACGGGGGGTACGATAGGGGTGCCATTATTTGTAAATGAAGGAGAACTTATCAGAATTAATACCAAGACAGGTGAGTATGTAGAAAGGGTGAAAGAATAATTTCCTGATTTTATAGAAAATAGCCTGAAATCACCACTTTTCAGGCCATTTTTATATTATTTTGACCCATTTTGGCCCAAAATCAGCAAAATATGATTGACTTTCTCCTGATGATTTCATTACCTTAGCCTCCCTCCCTAAAACCAAAACGTTCTTCTAAATTGAAAAACATGGACTTTAAACAAATACAGGAGTTGATCAAAATGATCAACAAATCCAATATTGGCGAATTGACTATTGAGCAGAAAGA
>JBGPKR010000090.1:0-13301 GCA_041486045.1 Chitinophagaceae bacterium
GGGAAATTGAAGTATTTTGATGATAAGGGTAAGACTACAGAAAAAAAAGGGACGCTTATTCTTCTTCGGTGATTTTTATCAATATTTGCAATCTATCCCGGTGAAAAGTTATAATTAAATGAAAAGATTGTTGAGTTTTATTTTGCTGACTGGCTGTATTGTGATCAGTACTACAGCTATCGGTCAATCCAAAAGACCAAAAAATCATAATCACCCTTCGGGAAAACAACATACTGTTTCCATTGGTGCCAACATTCCGTTGGGAAATTTTTCATCCACTCACTTCTTAGGAATTGCAACAAATTGTTCCTGGAGCAATCATCGTTTCGGAGGGATGGATGTAAAACCGGTAAAACCACTTAGCTTTACTGCAAATGCCGAGGCTGCCTGGTATTTTGGAAAAAAAGAAACATCCAGTGGTTATCCTTATAAATATCAAAAATATATTTTCTTCCATGCATTTGCCGGCGCAGTTTATAACCCCTGGAAAAAGGGTAATATCAGTTTAACTGCAGGTCCTGCATTGGGAATTTACAACGGCAACACACAATTTAATATCGGCTGCTGTTTGGAAGGGAGTTATTATTTTAATGAAAACATTGCCATCAGCCCGGGCATTATTATGATGAAAGAATCCGGCGCTGACCCGCTTTGGTCAGCATCGCTAAAAGCAACTATGGCTTTTTGATCATTTGTCGGAAGAAAACCCTGCTAATGCATATTCCTTATTCAACCGGGCAATATTTTCAATAGAAATCTCTTTCGGGCATACGGCTTCACAGGCGCCGGTATTGGTGCAGGCGCCAAAACCTTCTTTATCCATTTGTGCCACCATATTCAATGCCCTTGATTTTTTTTCAGGTCCACCCTGGGGTAATAATGACAGATGGGCAACTTTAGCTGAAACAAAAAGTAAAGCCGAAGAATTTTTACAGGCAGCCACGCAGGCACCGCAACCAATGCAGGCAGCCGCAGCAAAAGCTTTATCAGCATTTTCTTTTTCAATTGGGATCGTATTACCATCTATTGTAACGCCGGTGTTCACAGAGATATAACCTCCCGCCTGTATAATGCGGTCAAATGCGGATCTATCAACGATCAGATCCTTAATGACTGGAAATGCTTTGGCTCTCCATGGTTCCACTACGATCGTATCACCATTCTTAAAAGCCCGCATGTGCAGCTGGCAGGTGGTAGTGCCATGCCAGGGACCATGCGGCCGTCCATTAATATACATCGAACAGGTACCGCAGATGCCTTCACGGCAATCATGATCAAAAGCAATCGGATCTTTTCCATCACTGATCAGTTCTTCATTCAATACATCAAACATTTCCAGGAAAGACATTTCAGAGGAAATGTTTTTTACAGGATAGGTTACAAAGCCACCCTTGTCAGAAATGTTTTTCTGTTTCCATACTTTCAGCGAAAGATTCATCGTATAATGTTCCATAGCCCCTATCCCCTAAAGGGGAATTTTAGTTTACAATATTTATAATTAATAATGCCTGTTCACACCCCTTCAGGGGACGGGGGCATTATTTATAACTTCTTTGTGTCGGCTTTGCTACTTCAAAATTCAATGCTTCCTTATGTAACTCCCAGTCACTTTCTCCTTTATATTGCCATGCCGCCACATATGCATAGTTGGCATCATCTCTTTTTGCTTCCCCTTCTTCGGTCTGGCTTTCTTCCCGGAAATGGCCACCGCAACTTTCATTCCTGTTCAGCGCATCAATACACATTAATTCTCCCAGCTCAATAAAATCAGCCACCCTGCCCGCTTTATCCAATTCAGGATTCATTTCATTTATATCTCCCGGGATCTTCACATCTTTCCAAAATTCTTTTTTCAGTTGCTGTATCTCTGAAATCGCTTCTTTCAAACTCTTTTCATTGCGGGCCATGCCGCATTTATTCCACATTATTTTTCCCAAACGCTTATGAAAACTTTCTACTGTTTGTTTTCCTTTGATGTTCATGAGTGTGTTAATGCGGCCGGCAACTCCTTTTTCTGTTTCCATAAAAGCCGGATGATCCGTCGGAATTGGTTTCACCGCAATTTCATCCGCCAGGTAATTGCCGATCGTGTAAGGAATAACAAAATATCCATCAGCCAGGCCCTGCATTAATGCAGAAGCGCCAAGCCTGTTGGCTCCATGATCACTAAAGTTAGCTTCACCCAAACAATACAAGCCTTTTACATTTGTCATCAGTTCATAATCCACCCACAAGCCGCCCATAGTATAGTGAGCAGCAGGATAGATCCGCATCGGCACTTCATAAGGATTTTCAGCGGTAATTTTTTCATACATGTCAAAGAGATTACCATACTCTTCTTTTATCACTTCTTTCCCTAATTTCATCAGCGTGGCTTCATCAGGATTTTCAATCCCATGTTTGTTTGCTTCTGCCCTGCCGTATTTATTGATCAGGTTATATTTGAAATCTAAAAAAACAGCCTGCTTTGTTGTGCCTACTCCATGTCCTGCATCACATCTTTCTTTAGCGGCTCTTGAAGCCACATCTCTCGGCACCAGGTTTCCAAAAGCGGGATAACGTCTTTCCAAAAAATAATCTCTTTCCTCTTCCGGGATATCATTGGCTTTTCTTGTATCGTTCTGTTTTTTGGGAACCCATATTCGTCCATCATTTCTCAATGATTCTGACATCAGTGTCAGCTTACTTTGGTGATCGCCGGAAACAGGAATACAGGTTGGATGTATTTGGGTGAAACACGGATTGCCAAACCAGGCTCCTTTTTTATGTGCCTTCCATATAGCCGTGGCATTACAGCCCATAGCATTGGTTGAAAGATAGAATACATTGCCATAACCACCGGTGCATAACAATACCGCATGACCAAAATATCTTTCCAATTCACCATTCACCAGGTTGCGGCAAATAATCCCTCTTGCTTTTCCATCGATGATCACCACTTCCAGCATTTCATGGCGGCTATACATTTCCACATTACCCAATGCCACCTGTCTTTCCAGTGCCTGGTAAGCTCCTATCAATAATTGCTGACCGGTTTGACCAGCCGCATAAAATGTTCTTTTTACCTGAGTTCCTCCGAAAGACCTGTTGTTCAATAACCCGCCATATTCCCTGGCAAAGGGAACACCCTGTGCCACACACTGGTCAATAATATTCACACTCACTTCGGCAAGACGATGAACATTGGATTCCCTTGCACGGTAATCACCCCCTTTCACTGTATCATAAAACAAACGGAAAACAGAATCGCCATCATTTTGATAATTCTTGGCAGCATTGATGCCACCCTGTGCTGCAATACTATGCGCCCGGCGCGGAGAATCCTGGAAACAAAAAGCTTTTACTTTATAACCCAGTTCACCCAATGAAGCAGCAGCAGATGCCCCGGCTAACCCGGTTCCCACCACGATCACTTCCAGCTTTCTTTTATTGGCAGGGTTAATGAGTTTGCAATGGCCTTTATAATCTGTCCATTTTTCTTCTAACGGCCCTGGTGGAATTTTTGAATCCAACATAATCACTGATTTCAATGATTGAAATGAAATAATTATTTTTATTTACCCAGCTTCTGTACTACTATCATCGCCTGTTGCGTCGCACTCTTCAACGTTCTGTTCTTTACTCGTCAATTGTTGAACCCCTACGGGGTTCTCAAAACATCTTCAAATAATTTCTACCGACATTTTGCCCCTACGGGGCTTTTCCAAATTAAGACAACCGACTCCTGACTAACGACTAAAGACTAATGACTTCTACTTCAGCCACCCCAGATAAAAACTCACCGGCATCATTGCAAAAGCCAGCGGCACGATTATTGAAAACCCGATTCCAATGCCATTCAATAAAGCCAGGTATCTGTTATTGCTGATTCCAATTGTTCTGAATGCGCTTTGAAAGCCATGGAGCAAATGCCAGGCAAGTGAAAAACATCCCAGTAAATAAACGATCACTACCAGCTCATTCTGAAATACAAGTTTCATCCTTTCGTACAGGTTTAATTCTTCTCCTAATAACCAACCCTGGTTAGACCTGTTAGGGACCCAAAAATGTGAAAGATGAATGATGAGAAAAATTAAAATAAGCGTTCCTAACAATCCCATGCTACGGCTGTACCATTTGCTTCCTTTGTTGCCCATTGCTACAGCATATCCTTTCTTCCTTTTGCTGCGATTTTGAAATACAAGTACCAACCCCTGTAAGATATGTACCAGGAACCCGGCCATTAACCCGATTTCAATAATACGGATGACGATCATCGAACCCATAAAATGAGCCCCTGCATTAAACATTTTGCCGCCATCATTTGCCCAGATACAGGCATTCAGGCCAACATGTACTACCAGGAAAAGAATAAGAAAGATACCTGTCAAAGCCATCACCCACTTTTTGCCAACCGAGGAAGTGAAGAATTCAGACCATTTCATAAGCTTCGTTCTAAGAGGGAATAATCAATTTCCGCAAAAGTACTACCCGCTGACCAAAAAAGACAAAAGATTTCAATGATTAAAATCATATCCGGGATTAGCTGCATTTCTAATGACTGAGTCTTGCCTTCAGTTCCCCATCAATTTTTTTAAACAAATGGAAAGGTTTATAAGTTCGCCAGTTATCCAGTTCCATAAACTCAACATACCTGTTCAGATGGGCATGTTTGAAATCATACTGGGTTTGTTCAGGCATATTTATACAAACTACCCAGCCGCCCTGGTCAGTTACTTCTTCATAGAGCTCTTCGTAATAATCCTTGCCGTCACTGTGATAATTAAGTACATTCTCCCCGATAAGAATAAATTTAAAAATGCCTTCGGACATAAATTTTTCCAATACTTCCCTCTTGAGCTCCATAATATCATTTTCAATAGCATCATTCCATTCCCCGATCAGTTCAATGATGGCATATTTTTCCTCGTAATCTGCCAACAACACTTTCAGGTATAAAGTGCGGCTGCCAAAATCATCCCACTGTGGATGGATATAATAATTGTAAACAGTCAGGGAAAATTCAAATTCTGAATAGGTTCTTCCGTAGAAAGGCGATTGTTTGTCCTCTTCGCTCACATAGATATAACGCCAGTTATAAAAAGGTTCAATGTCTTGCATAATCCGTTCTTCACTGCAAAGATACATTCAGGATAAAATCATGGAGGGAAACAAATGAAAGAAATAATTATTCTTATTGAAGATTAATAATTATTTAGCACCGGACTCAGCCGCTTTTTTTACGCTGCCATATTTTAACAGAAGTTCTTTGGCCTTTTCATAATCTGTCAGCTTGACCCGTTCCATCAGCATTTTGGTGCCACGGTCAACCAGTTTATCATTGGTCAGCTGCATATTCACCATTTTGTTGTCTTCTACTCTGCCCAATTGTATCATGACTGCGGTAGAGATCATATTCAACACCAGTTTCTGGGCGGTACCGCTTTTCATCCGGGTACTGCCGGTAACAAATTCCGGTCCTACAACTACTTCAACCGGGAAATCGGCAGCATCGCTTACCGGTGAACCCGGGTTACAGGAAATGCTTCCTGTAATTATTCCTCTTTTCCTGCACTCTTCCAGTGCACCGATCACATAAGGAGTTGTTCCGCTGGCTGCAATACCAATAACAACATCTTTGTCTGTTACATTATATTCCTGCAGATCTTTCCAGCCCTGCTCTTTATCATCTTCAGCAAACTCAACGGCCATGGTGATGGCTTTTTCTCCCCCTGCAATGACTCCAATGACCAAACCATAAGGCACACCATAGGTTGGGGGGCATTCGCTGGCATCAACGATCCCTAACCGCCCACTTGTTCCGGCGCCAATATAAAACAACCTGCCGCCCATCAGCATCTTATCAGTTGCGGCTTCAGCTAACTTTTCGATCTGGGGAATTACTTTTTCAACTGCTCCCGCAACGGTATGGTCCTCCTTATTAATATTGAGCAGTATCTCATGTACCGTCATATCCTCGAGGTGACGGTAGTTGCTGGCCTGCTCAGTAATTTTTTTTAATGCCATATATCCCTTCATTTAGCTATGATACTCCACCAACCCTTCCATTGGATTCTTCATGATTTTTCCGGGTTCAAATTCATAACTGTTACAAAGTTGCTTCAACACATCTTGAAAACCAAATGCCACAGCACCGGCAAAGCTAACCGGCAATGTCCATGTTTCCCGGTATTTGCATAGATGAGTAAAGAAAAAGTCATTCAGCCCGTCTTCAATTATATTCTCTATCATATAGTGTCCCCGGTTTTCCGCCAGGAATCTGCAAAAACCTGCCAGGTACCGGTTGGGCAATGGCTTTTTATAAACATTTTCCAGGATCTCCGATGCATTCGTTGTGTAAGCTGCGTCAAACCTTGCTCTTAGTTCATCATCAAAAGTTTCATACAAATAATATTGAATAACTTTTTTACCGAGATAAGCGCCGCTGCCCTCATCACCCAGGACATAACCAAGACCGGGGCTGTTTTTTACAATTTTTTTTCCATCATAATAACAGGAATTGGATCCCGTGCCCAGGATACAGGCTATTCCTTTATTTCTTCCGCACAATGCCCTGGCTGCAGCCATCAGGTCGTGGGTCACATCCACTTTTGCTTCTTTAAAAACCTTGCTGACTGCCTTTTTTACGGATTTTGCATTATTGGGATTGGCGCAACCGGTGCCATAATAAAACACCTCATCCACTTCCTCATTTTTCAGTTTGGGCCAGAGCTCTTTCAGTAATAAATCAGTGATCTGTTCTGTTGCAAGAAAATATGGACTGATGCCCTGGGTAAAGACTGTCTTCTTTTTACCATCCTTAAGCAGGCACCACTCTGCTTTGGTAGCCCCGGAGTCAGCGATGAGTTTTATTGATGACATGTCGTTAGTTACTGGTTATTGGTTGCTGGTTGTTAATGTTTCGCTATTCCTCTTCATAGAAAATTGCATAACCAGTTACAAGAAACCAGCAACCAGAAACTTTTGGTATTTTGCGTCAAATTACACAATAAAGATTTATGATGGGGAATAAAAAATTACAGGTCTGGCTTCCGTTAATTTTTTCGATTGTATTAATTGCAGGGATGTTCCTGGGTTATGAATTAAGTAAACCTGCCGGTGGTAAAAATCGATTTTTTTCATCCAATAACCGCAGTACCCTGCAAGAGGCATTGGACCTGATCAAGCTGAAGTATGTGGATTCTGTTAATATTGATTCGCTGGAAGGTAAGGCTATCCAGGAGATGATGAATGAACTTGATCCCCACTCCGTTTATCTCCCCCCCGTTGATCTACAGGAAGCCAATGAGGATCTTGCCGGAAATTTTGAAGGCATTGGTGTGGAGTTTAATGTATTTAACGATACGGTAAATGTCGTCTATGTCATCCTCGATGGACCCAGCGATAAAGCGGGTTTGCAGATCGGGGATAAAATCTTAAAAGTAAATGACTCCCTCCTTACGGGGAAAACCCTTTCTATCGATGAAATAAAAAAATATATCCGTGGCCCCCGGGCTTCAAAAGCCATATTGCAAATATTGCGGGGTGGCAATCAACAAACCGTTACAGTAACCAGGGGTACCATCCCGGTTCCTTCTGTTGATGCAGCATATATGATTGATAAAACAACCGGTTATATCAAACTGAATAAATTCACTGATAAAAGTTTTGAAGAATTTATGCAGGCCATGGAAACACTAAAAAAGCAAGGTTTGCAAAGTTTGATCTTTGATCTGGAGGGAAATGGTGGCGGATTTATGAATGAGGCAGTAGATATGGCTGATGAATTCCTGGATGGCGACAAACTGGTTGTTTATACTGAAGGGGTCAACAGCAAAAAAAGGGAATACCGCTGCAAGCGGCCCGGAATTTTTGAAACGGGCAAACTGGTTATATTGGTGGATGAATTTTCAGCCAGTGCCAGTGAAGTATTAGCCGGTGCATTGCAGGATTGGTGCCGGGCAAAGATCATCGGGCGAAGAACATTTGGAAAGGGGTTGGTGCAGGAACAGTACCCGCTCGATGATGGATCTGCTATTCGCCTGACTGTTGCCAGGTATTATACGCCACTCGGCCGCAGTATTCAGCGATCATACCAAAAGGGGAAAAAAATATATATGGATGAACTGTTGCAGCGACATGCCAATGGTGAACTCCTCTTTGCTGACTCCAATAAAGTAATTAACGGAAAAATATTCATTACAAATTGCAGGGATACTGTATATGGAGGCGAAGGGATCATGCCAAATGTGTTTGTCCCGATTGACACGACCTTCTATGAACAAAGGCTGAATGCCCTGGTTGCCGGCAGCAGTTTAAACAACTATATTTATAATTATTACCTGCAGCACAGGCAACAGATGGAGCAATACAGTTCTCCGGCAGATTATGTAAAGCGTTTCAATGCCGGTGAGCTTTGGGATGGGTTTAGCAAATATCCCGGTGCATCAATAGATTTTAAAATAATAAACAGTAAGGAAAAGGAATTGATACAGCAGAGGTTAAAAGCCTTGCTGGCCCGTTACAGGTGGAGAAGTGAAGGTTTTTACCAGGTGCTGAACAATGATGACCCGGTCATTAAAAAAGCAATGGAGTTGATGAAATAAAAAAAGCAACAGCTTTCGCCATTGCTTTTGGACAAGGTATGTTGTAATAGTTTATACTTTTTCTTTATTTTCTTCCCACCACTTTTTTTCGATGCGGTAAGAGCCAAATAGTCCAAGTCCTGCGCCTATGGCGATCAGTGAGAAATAAATTGCTTCATTGCCGTCATGACCGGAATGAAAGGTATTTCCATTAATTACTTCTGTTGTAACAGTATGTTGCAAAACATAATTATCCAGTATGTAAGCTAAAAACAAGCCGATGCCGGCGCCGATGAATAATAAGGCCCATTTCAGGTTTTTATATGGCGCCGGCCTGTTGGCAAACTCTTTCGGGTTCATTCCTTTTTCTATCATCGCCAGGTTCTGGCGGGTTCTCAGGTACACAATGCCAAAAACCATGGCAAAGGCACCTGCAAACATTACAATCGGTATTAAAGCTTCTGCGCCGTGCATAATTCAAAATTTTAATAAATTAATAATTGTTGTTACTCTTTATGACTACAGGTAATGAAACCAGGTTACAGCCTTAAAGAACTTTTTAAAACAAACGGGTTAACAAAATCTATGACTACATACTGCCTGACGAGGTTACAGCCTAATAAAGTCATAATAGTCATATAAGTCAAATTAGTCATACAAACCCTTCGTATTAGCAGTCTGACCCATTTGACCTATATGACCCATTTGACTAATTTGACTTTATTTCCCGATCTTGTATTGTAACCAGAACAGTTATCATGTAGTCTTATTAAATAGATGTCGACCGGACTGAATGATAATGAAATCATTGGCAAAGTGCTAAATGGTGACCAACAGGCTTATGCGGGCTTGGTGAGCCGTTACCAAAACTATGTTTTTACCCTGGCGCTGAGAATGGTAAAGAGCCGGGAAGATGCGGAGGAAGTGGCACAGGATGCCTTCATAAAGGCATATAAATACCTGGCAGATTTCAGGGGAACATCCAAATTCAGCACCTGGTTATATACCATAGTGAACAATACCGGCATCACTTTTTTGAGAAAGAAAAAACTGGAGATCCACTCTTTGGATAATGAAAAGGTTTTTGAAATGGCAGATAACAGGGATTCCGGGTTCAACGCCAATATGGTGGAACAAAAATCAAAGCTGATCATGGTCAACAAAGCCATTTCCATGCTCAACCCGGATGATGCGGAGGTAATAACCTTGTTTTATAAAGCTGAACAATCCCTGGAAGAAATTGCCGGAATTTTGGGACTGGAAGCCAACGCGGCCAAAGTCCGTTTGCACAGGGCAAGAACAAGATTAAAAGAAAAGATGGAAACTTATTTTGCGGAAGAAGTAAAAGATCTGAATTAATTTTAAAACTGTAGTTGTATGAATGAGCAGCATAACACAGAGGAACGTCTCTGGAACTATATTGACGGAACAGCCATGGCTGATGAAAAAACAGTGATTGAAAAATTACTGGAAACGGATTCAGCATGGAAAGCAAAGTATCATGAATTGCTGCAGGTAAATGAGCTGCTGAAGTCTTCAGAACTGGATGCCCCCTCCATGCGGTTCAGTAAAAATGTGATGGAGGAAATTGCGAAGCTGCACATCGCTCCCGCCACCAAATCCTATATCAATAAAAAAATAATCTGGGGGCTTGGTTTCTTCTTTATTGCCCTGTTCGTCGGCTTTCTTATTTATGGTTTCGGCCAAATGAATTTTAATACCGGTGAAGAAACAACTTTGTCAAAAAACCTGAATAAAATTGATTTCAGCAAATTCTTTGGCAATACCTGGATAAATGTATTTATGATGATCAACGTGGTGCTTGGATTGTTTTTGCTGGATAATTATTTTAGTAATAAGCGAAAGGAATTTCGAAAAGCCTGATGCCTGCCCGTCCGTAGTCCCGATAGCATCGGGACGAAGGCGGGGTCAGTATCATCAGTCCGGTAAGCCCCTTCATCCTGAGCTAGTCGAAGGACAGGAGGGGCTTTTTTAAGATTCTCCCTCCGGGTTCCCCCTCACGCTAAAAACTTACCTTTGCTGGATTGAAAACTGCTTGCTATGGACATTAAGAATAACATACTGGAAACAATTGGCAACACACCGCTGATAAAACTGAATAAGATCAGCAAAGATGTTCCCTGTATGGTCCTTGCCAAAGTGGATTATTTCAATCCCGGCAACTCCATCAAAGACCGGATGGCTGTTAAGATGATCGAAGTGGCGGAGAAAGAGGGCAAACTGAAACCTGGTGGAACCATTATTGAATGTACATCGGGAAATACAGGTATGGGTCTTGCATTGGTAGCCTGTGTAAAAGGTTATAAATGCATTTTTGTTACTACCGACAAGCAATCCAAAGAAAAAGCAGATATACTGAAAGCTGTTGGCGCTGAAGTGATTGTTTGCCCCACCAATGTGCTGCCGGAGGATCCAAGGAGCTATTACAGCGTGGCAAAAAGGCTGGCAACAGAAGTCCCTAATTCATTTCATTGTAATCAATATGATAACCTGGCCAACCGGCTGGCTCATTATGAAAGTACAGGCCCGGAAATATGGAAACAAACAGATGGAAAAATAACTCACCTTGTTTGCACGGCTGGTACCGGCGGTACTATTACCGGCGCCGCACAATTCCTGAAAGAAAAAAATCCGGGTATCCAGGTCTGGGCCATTGATGTGTTTGGCTCACTGCTTACCAAATATTTCCGCACCGGCGAAGTGGATATTAATGAAGTGCATCCTTACATCAGCGAAGGATTTGGTGAAGACTTTGTGCCAAAGAATTATGACATGAGTGTGATCGATCATTTCGAACAGGTAACGGATAAGGATGGAGCCATCATGGCAAGAAAACTGGCCAGGGAAGAAGGTATCTTTTGCGGATACAGTGCCGGTAGTTGCATACAGGGCTTATTGCAATTAAAAAACCGTTTGAAGAAAGATGATCTTGTTGTTTGCATTTTCCATGATCATGGCAGCAGGTATGTAGGCAAGATATACAATGATCAATGGATGATCGAACGCGGCTTTTTGGATGTAAAAACATTTAAAGACATTATCAGTTCCCGGGGAGTTTCTAAAAAATTGGTGACAGTGGATCCCGCACAAACTGTTGCTGACGCCGTTGACCTGATGAAGAAGTATGATATTGAACATATTCCCGTCATGAATGGCACTGGCCTGATAGGTGCTATCAGTGAGGGAGGATTGTTCCAGAAAATATTTGATAACCCGGAAATAAAAAATTCAAGGATAGCAGATGTAATTGAACCACTGTTCCCCATCGTTGAGTTTGACACCCCGGTAGAAAAACTCAGTCACCTCATCAATAAAGAAAACGGCGCTGTACTGGCCAAAGACGAATTGGGCAATTATCATATTGTCACCAAATACGATGTCATACAGGCCCTGGGCAATTAAATCAAATATCCTTTATGGCTTGATTCAGGACGATCATTCAGCAGGTTTTAAAGCTCCATTCGTAGAAATACGGTATCCATTTCGTTTTTTGACGCATTAATCACAGGCCATTTTACGATTAAAACAGGAAATACTGCTGTAAGAAAAGAGAGTTGTTTTGCTCTTTTATATTAAAGGACTCACAATTATTTTTGTTGCTCATTAATCTGATAACCTGAAAAGAATAACCGAAACCAAGTCCTGAGAAAACCTGATAAAATCCAAAGTCCATTTCGAAAAACCGTTAATGTCCAAAAGAGATCCTTGAAAACCGAACACGTAATCACCGTGTCCAAATCCAATGAAAAGATTCACGTCCGGAACCCTCCTGCTAAATTAAAATTTAGCAGGAGGCGCGGTGATACTCCGGCTCCCCTACACAATTTCCCGTTCCAGTTTATTGATTAAGTAATTTGCAGCCCAAAGGACTCCTTTGGAGCAAAATGCTGTATGCCTGTTTATAAAGACCAGACCGGGAGAAATATTTCTATAGATAAAGTTCCCCGGCGCATTATTTCACTTGTTCCTTCACAGACAGAATTACTTTTTGACCTGGGATTGGATAAAGAAGTTGTCGGGATCACAAAATTCTGTGTTCACCCGGCTGAATGGTTTCGCAGCAAAACAAGGGTTGGTGGTACCAGGCAACTGAAAATAGATATTATCCATGAACTTCATCCCGACCTCATCATCGCCAATAAAGAAGAAAATGTAAAAGAACAAATTGAAGAATTGGAGAAACATTATCCTGTTTGGATCAGCGATGTCAATAGCCTGGATGATGCTTATGAAATGATTGAACAAATCGGGGTAATCATCAATAAAGAAGAGCAGGCAAAAGAAATGGTTTTGCAAATCAAGGAAAACTTCTCCGGACTCCAGACCTGCCTGTCCGGTAGGCAGGCTCCCGGCTCCCGGCTCAGGACCGCATACTTCATTTGGCAAAACCCCTACATGGCTGCCGGCGGCGATACCTTTATCCACTCCATGCTTGAAACGGCGGGGTTTGAGAATATTTTTTCTGATAAAAAAAGATACCCGGAAGTGACTATTGCAGATCTGCAAATTGCAAACCTGCCTGCATCGCCTTCACTGAAGCTTCAGGGGCGCAAGGCCGGTAGGCAAGGTTGTCAATTGTTGCTTCTTTCCTCCGAACCCTTTCCTTTCGGGGATGAACATACAGAAGAGATCAGGGCGCAAGGTCTCAGCGCACAAGTGTTGTTAGTTGACGGTGAAATGTTCAGTTGGTATGGAAGCCGTTTGTTACTTGCACCC
>JBGPKR010000091.1:0-13179 GCA_041486045.1 Chitinophagaceae bacterium
ATTCTGTAAAAGCAAGGCATATCCTTATTCAGACATACGATCCCCGGCAGCAGCAGCAGCTGTTGGAAGACAGTGTTGCTAAGAAAACAATTGACAGCATTGAAGCGGCTATCAAAGCAGGCGCAAGATTTGATTCACTGGCCATAAAATTATCAGACGATAAAGGAAGTGGTGCAAAGGGAGGAGACATGGGTTATTTTGCAGGCGGAACAATGGTGAAAGAATTCAATGATTTTTGTTTTGATGGAAAAACAGGAGATAGAAAAGTTGTAAAAACTGTTTTTGGATATCATCTAATAGAAATAATGGATCAGAAAAATTTCGGGCCGCATTATAAAGTGGCTTACCTGAACCAGGAAATTGTTGCCAGCCAGCAAACCGATGGCGATGCCCTGCAAGCCGCTACCAATTTTGCCGGAGACAGCAGGGACCAAAAATCATTTGATACCACATTTGAAAAAACACTTAAGCCTAAAGGCCTTAATAAGGGGATCGGCACGATGATTAAGCGAAACGACGCCCAGGTACCGGGATTGGGATTATCAAGAAATTTTGTAAGAAATATTTATTTGGCCAGCCTTTGGGAAGTGCTGAAACCGGAACGGGTCGGCGATAATTATGTAGTGGCGATCGTAACAGAAGTACTGAAAGAAGGAACCCAATCTGTAGCAAAAGCAAGACCATATATAGAACCAATACTTCGCAACAGAAAGAAAGCAGAAACGCTGAAACAAAAAGCAGGCAAGATCACTACGCTGGAAGCAGTAGCCGCTTCATGGGGTAAACCTATTGAAACAGTTGACAGCATTCGTATGAAGACAGGAAACCCCAACGCCAAATTTGGCTATGAACCCAGGATAAACGGAGCCACATTTAATCCTGCCAACAAAGGAAAAGTAGTGCCGGAAGCGCTGGAAGGATTAAACGGGGTATATGCGATCCGGGTGGAAAACGTATCGGCAACCTCTGCAGCTACCGGCAGTATAGATCAACAGCGTAAAGAAAAGTATCAACAGGCCAAACAATCAGGCAGCAACCTGATCGAGGCGCTGAAGAAAGCAGCCACCATAAAGGATAAAAGAGCAGAAACGTATTAATAAACTAAAACAACCCAAACTACTATCCGGGCCCCCGCAAAATAAGCGGGGGTTCTTTGTTTTGCGGATGTCGCAAACAACAGCCCGCTTCAATTTGTTATTTTTGCTAGAGCATAGTAACCACAATGAATGAACCGATCATAAATAAAGTTGCAGAAAGCGGGATCATCACAATTGACCTGGAAAAATATTATCCGGGAGGAGAGAATATTGTCTTTGATATGAAAGACCATTTGTTCATGGGAATGATCTTAAAAGAAAAAGATTTCCGGGAGGCATTAAAAAAAACGGATTGGTCCATATACAGGGATAAAAATGTTGCCCTTACCTGCTCAGCAGAGGCCATCATCCCTGTGTGGGCATGGATGCTGGCAGCGGCTTACCTGCAACCGGTAGCCAGGGAAATTGTAATGGGGGATGAGAAAGAGCTGCACAAAAATCTTTTCCTGAAAAATTTATCAACCATTGATGTAAATGAATTTGCCAATAAAAAAATAGTGATAAAAGGATGCGGCGAAACGCCGATCGCCGAATATGTATATATGGAAATAACAAAACTCCTGAGGCCCGTTGCTCAAAGCATTATGTATGGAGAGCCCTGCAGTACGGTGCCGGTGTATAAGAAACCCCCGGTCCCTAAAGGAGTGTAAAAAAAATTTCCCAAATAAACAGAATCGCTCAGCTAAGTTTTAGAGACCTTCCTGAATGAAGAACTCTTCGTAAGCCCCTTTAGGGATTTGGGGTTTAAAACCATCCCCGCTTCTTAAACATTATTAACATCCACACAGGAACAGCAAGCATAGTGATAACGGCGCCAAAAAAACCATAGGGGTTATGCAGCCAGGGAATGGAATCAAAGTTCATTCCAAAGACACCGCCGATAACCGTAGCCGGCGCCAGCAGGCAGGTAACGATGGCCATTACCTTCATCACTTCATTCATTTTTAAATTGACGTTGTTGATGTGCAGGTCCTGCAGGCTCACAATTACATCACGGTAGTTTTCCGAAAGGTCAAGAGCCTGCACAATGTGATCGTAAACGTCTTTAAAATATTTTGTGTGGCGGTCTTCCAGCAGTTCGCTGTCGCTGCGCAAAACACCATTCACCAATTCCCTGACCGGAGAAAAGTTTCGTTTCAGCACGATCAGTTCTTTTCGCAGGTGTGTAATATTGGAAAGGGCCCGGGGGTTATTGCCGCGGGTTACTTCTTCTTCCAGCTCTTCAATACGGTCGCCCAGTTTTTCCATTACCACAAAATAATGGTCAACGATAAGATCGAGCAGGGAATAACAGAGATAATCGGCAGAGCGTTGTCTTATTTTACTGGTGGCAGATTTCAGTTTTTCCCGGAGAGAATTAAACACATCCCGGCGGGCATCTTCCTGGAAGCTGATCACCACGTCTTTTGCAAGAATGATGCTGATCTGCTCCTGCTCTACCGCATAGGTTTCTTCATTATAATACAGCATATTGAGCAGGCAGAAAATACTGTTATCAGCTTCGTCTAATTTTGGACGCTGGTTAATGCTCAGGATATCTTCAATCACCAACGGGTGAATATCATAATGGGTGCAAACGGATTCTACATCTGCTTTCCGGAGTCCGTCAATATTTATCCATGTGGTACGACCACTGGTTTTATACTTTAAACAATCCACAACACCCGGCAGGGTTCTTTCTTCAACCGACTCGGCATTATAATCAAAAACGGAAACAACAACATCTTTGGCTTCTTCCCGGTGGGGGATAATCGTGGGATTGACAGATAATATCTGCTTTGTTCTTTTTGGGGCAAACAGGTTGGGCAGGTAGAGGTACTTCAGGTATTTGTCGGGGCGGAGTTTTTCCAGGTTCATGGGATGGAAGTTAGGAAAAGAATCGCAGCCAAATAAACCCGGTACATATTTGCAGGTCAAAAAGACCTAAAAAGTGTAACCATGAAAACGAAATCATTGATCCCCGTATTATTTTTAATGATGATCACCGGTGTTGCCAATGCGCAGCATGTAAAACTAAGAATTGGTTTTCCCGTTGGCATCAGCATCGGGGCGCCTGGCAGGGCACCATATGCCGGGGCGATATGGATCGGCCCGGAATGGGTATGGCGTAGCGGTCGCTATGAAACTGTGCCGGGATATTGGGCAAGACCAGGACGCTTTGGAGCAATATGGGTACCCGGTCATTGGAAATACAGCCGCAGGGGATATAAATGGGTGCCGGGGCATTGGAGATAACCTTTAACTTTTTTCATCCGTTCTCATCTTGGGAAAATAACGGGTTCGCTGCTGCGGAGCCGTTTTTTATTTAATTATTTTCTCTAAAGGTTAGAGGGATGTATTCATCCTGGCAAAAGCCTTTTGCAGATCTTCAGGCCCAGCCTTGATCATGGCTTCGCTGAAGCCAAAAGTGATTTCTGTCTTACCTTCTTTCAGTTGTTTAAAAACAGCTTCGATAAAGTCGCTGACAGGCGGGGCAAAATCATGCAGGCCCTTGCCGCCCAGATCGGTATTCAGCGCCGGGGGAATTAATTCGATCACTTCAATATTTTTTTCTTTTAGTAAATGCCGTAGCGATAGGGTAAAGGAATGAAAGAAAGCTTTACTGGCAGAATACACCGGCACTTTGGTAAGTGGGGCAAAGGACAGACCGGAGGTTACATTGATAATAGTGGTTAAAGATTGCAGGTTGATAAAAAGCGAAATAAGGTGAACGGGAGCTTCATTATTAATTGTTATTTCCTCTTTGGCCCTTTGAAAAAAGTCATTGTCGGTAACGGATATCCATTGCTGAATACCGGCATTGTTGACCAGCACATTTAAGTCGCTGTGATTTTTGGCGATCCAGCTATAAAGTTCTTTTCTTTCTGCAGCCACTGATAAATCACAGGCCTTTGTAATGACGGAAGGGAATTTATCAGTCACTTCTTTTAAAGCAGACTCCCTTCTTCCGCAAATAATTACTTTGTTACCTTCTTTAATAAACCGTTCCGTCAGCCCAAGGCCTATGCCCGAGGCGCCGCCGGTGATCAAGATCTTGTTATTGGAGAGTTTCATAGAAGATATTTTTACAGTTCTGATCAGAGCTTTTCAAACAAAGCTCTCAACTTTTCCTTCGTCATAATTTTCCCCCAATCTTTTCCCAATGCATTTTCCCAAAGTGGCTTCATGCCAAGGGAAACATTGATCATCGTATCAAATTGGTCATCGCTTAAACCTCTGCAGATGGCGCTTGGTATTTCAATTTTATTTTTTTCAACCATGTATTTAAATTCCTTAGCGCCATCCGGGTAGTATTCATCCAAATGATTCATCACGATGCAATTGCCAATTCCATGTTTGGTGCCAAGCAAATAACTTAAGCCATAACTCACCGCATGGGCCACACCTACCTGTGAGTATGCAATGCTCATTCCGCCTGCGTAAGAAGCCATCATCAGCTTGTCGTCGCAATCGTCATCCCAGCGATCTTTGTTGATAAACACATCCCGGCAGAGTTGCAATGCTTTTTCACCATAACTTTTACTGAATTCATTCAGGTAGGTGCCGGTCAAACTTTCAATGCAGTGGATATAACAATCCATGCCGGTATAGAAACGCTGGTTGGCGGGAGCATTGGCAGTTAGTTCCGGATCAAGAACGATCTGGTCAAAAGGAGTGAAGTCAGAATTCATTCCCAGTTTTTTTGTCGGGCCGGTCAACACCGTTGTCCTTGAAACTTCTGCACCGGTTCCGCTGAGTGTTGGTATGCCAGCTTTATAAACGCCGGGATTCTTTACAAGGTCCCAACCCTGGTAATCGGCAGAGGAGCCGGGGTTGTTCATCATTAAAGAAACGGCTTTTGCCAGATCCATAGTGCTGCCACCGCCAATACCGATAATACCGCTTATTGTTCCGAATTCATCTTTCAGTTGTTGCGCCAGCTTGTCAACATAAGTTGTCTTTGGTTCATAAGTAATATCAGCAAAGATGATCGTATCATTTCCCCGCAGCGGGATCCGGCTAATCAATGGTTTGCCTTCGAAGAAATGATCCACCAAAAAAACCATTGGCTTTCCATCCTTGCGGCGTGGCGCAATGATCTCATCCAATTGATTGAATGAACCACGGCCATAGACCACATAACCGACCATTTTAAAATTTCGAAACTTCATTTTAAAGTTGTTGAATGGTTGGATTGTTTGATTGTTGTTGTAGAGCAAATATAATTTAGATTTTTCCTATAGGCGTGGAAAGCAATCAAACCATCTAACCATTGAGTAATTTAGCAGCTCTCTCCAGGTCCTCCGGCGTATCGATCTCCACTCCCATATAATCCACTACCACCATACGGAGCGGAATGCCGTTTTCGAGATATCGAAGGCACTCAATTTTTTCTGTGGCTTCCAGGATTGACACAGGCCAGTTAACAAAACTCATCAAGGTTTGTTTGCGGAAAGCATAAACACCGATATGTTCATAATAAACAGCAGGAACAGCTTTGTCTCTTGGATAGGGAATCACACTACGGCTGAAGAAAAGCGAATTCATGTTCTTATCTACGGCAACTTTTACAAAGTTGGGATCCATCATGTCATTGTGATCAGGGATCACCTGCATCAGCGAAGCCACCTGCACGGAAGGATCAGCAAATTGCTTCAATAATTTTTCCAGGGGTTCTTTTTTTACAAAAGGCTCATCGCCCTGCACATTCACGATTATATCAACATCCATATTTGCGGCCGCTTCAGCGATCCGGTCGCTGCCGCTTGCATGTTCTTTCACACTCATTTTGGCATGACCGCCATGTGTAATAATTTCGTTGAAGATAATTTCACTGTCCGTAACAACCAAGACGTCATCAAACAGACCCGTTGCAACGGTATTATCATAAGTATGCCGGATGACGGTTTTATCACCCAACGGCTGTATAAGCTTGCCGGGAAATCTTGTGGCAGCATATCTTGCAGGAATAGCAGCAATTATTTTACTCATTCTTTTTTTACTTTAAAAAAAATTTCTCCTGTTAAAGCATTTGGTTGATACAAAGAATTATAAATCCAGTTTCTGAAAAGGCTTTTTCATCAGCGTCGCAAAGTCTTCATCCTTTTCATTGGGATAATAACGATCAAGTCCATAACGGATATTCTTCGGGTCTAATTTTTTAAAAGTACCCAACAGCCGGTCCCAGATTGAAAACACGGCCCCGTAATTACAATCTGTATAGGGTTGCTTCCAGTGATGATGGACCTTGTGCATGTTTGGTGAAACCAGAATATAACTTAATGCTTTATCAAACTGCTTCGGGAGGCTGATATTGGCATGTGTAAAAGCGGTAGAGAGAACCAGCAGCGTTTGATAGATCATCACGGCATACATCGGCGCCCCGGAAATAAAAATCAGGAGCATAAAAAAAACGCCTCTCAGAATGCTGTCGCCGGGATGATGGCGCAAACCGGTGGTTACATCTACATTGTTATCTGTGTGATGGATCAGGTGAAACCTCCAAAGTAATTTGCTTTTGTGCATAACCAGGTGAACCAGCCAACTGCTGAAATCCAGCGCCAGGACCCCAATAATAATAGTAAGCAGGATATTGGCATGCAGCCAATAAACTAGGCCAAAAGATTGCTGCTGACACCAGTCGGCCAACAACACAATTAATATCGCCAGCAGGGTATGAATGACCAGGTGAATGATGGTAAAACCAAAATTAACGGCGGCATGGCGGACTTTAGTTTTCTTATAGTGCAAGGGAAGCAGCGGTATAGCGCCTTCAATGATCCAGAAAAGCAACAAGCCTCCAACAAGGATAGCCATCCGTTCCAACGGACGCTGTTCCAGTGTCTGAAAATGATTAATAAGCCTATCCCACATAAATATTATTATTGTGAAAAGGTACAAAGTAAAGAAATAGCGCCACCATCAGTTGCCAGGAATAGTTTCAGCGAAATTTTCGGGAAATTCTTTTTTACAATCAAAACAGTGATATACTTTGTCCGTGGTTAATGCATAATCACCAAGAAAAAAAGTGCTGATAGCGCTGATCCAGTTCATAGCCTTGCGGGGAGTGCTGACCAACTCCATATTATGTGAGCCGCAACCCGGACAAGTGATCGTTTTTTTGTGTTCCTGCTGTAACCCGCTTAATAATTCCCAGGCTCTCTTTGCATCAACTTCCGGCACCATCAGTTTGATGCCGCCGATGGCATTACTGAGTATCGGGTCAATGGTAACCGTATTTTCATCTTTTAGCCAGCACTCTATACCCTCTTCTTTCAGGCGCCCCTGTGCAATATGTGCAGGGATATAATTATCATATGACCAGACGACAACAAAATTCACAATAACAGGGTTTAACGACCATATTCATCACCGTAATCATCTGCATATTTCTCATACCGCTTGATCAGTTGAATGTTTTTCTTCTCAATATCAGTTAAAAAACCTTTGATGTCAACCGTATTGGGCACATACCAGTCCTGCATTTCAAATTCCTGGCGCAGGGTTTTTTTCTTGAAGCAAAAACCATGACGTGCAAAAATTTCATTGCGCATAAACTCGAGCTCGCTTTTGGGAAACTCCTCCACATCATCGGCTTTCAGCAGCCGCTGCGATGCTTCCGGGTAATTGCCCACATCTGTTTTGTATTCAAATTTCTTACGTTGCAGTGTATATTCTTTAACCGGCCTTTTGGGGTCGTTTGGTTTCCAGGAACCGGATACCACATCATTATTGGCCAGATCAAGGCTGATGCTAAACACACCATCATCGGGATGATCGCCGGGTTCTTTGGCGGAAATACTGTACTTGCCATCTTTTTCAACGAAGGTTCCCAGGAAAGGCCGGTCATTCCCGCCGACAATAGAACGGCCTTCTATGGAATCGCCCTGTGCCCTGATGATTAGCATGGTGATCTTATTGTCGCCGAAAGCGCCGACAAAAGAACCCAGCAATTTTTCCAGCGGGTTAGCTGCGGGAGTAGTCTGGATAGTTGATGTGCCTGTGCTGTCTTTTATTTCTTTATCATCTTTTTCATTTTTTTTATTATTGTTACAGGCTATTAATAATGAACCCGCAAACAACAGGAACAATAATTTCTTCATGGTTAAAAGATTAAGTTTGTGAACGAAAGTTGGTTCTGTTAATCATTTAAAAGTAGCACAAATTCTTAGCCACACAAATACCCGGAACGCCGGCCTGCTGTTTTTGCTGGCATTTTTTACCTGGCTGATGGCCCGGATAACCGTTAATTATATTCCCTATAACACAGATGTTGGTTTTTTGCGGATAAAACAACAATACATTCACATTGATCACTGGAGAACAGCCTTTTTTATTCATGTATATGCCAGCCTATGGGTCTTGTTTGCCGGGTTTACACAATTTTCAAAAAAATTATTGCACAACAATCCCCGGTTGCACCGAACCTTCGGCTATATTTATGTGACAGATGTTTTACTCATCACCGGGCCGGCCGGCTTACTGATGGGTTTTTATGCCAACGGCGGCATTACATCAAGAATTGCTTTTGTTTCACTGGCCCTGCTTTGGATCTTTTTTACTGCCATGGCATTGATAAAAGCAAGACAAAAAAATTTCAAAGCTCATCGCAGGTATATGATAAGAAGCTATGCCCTTACTTTATCAGCGATTACGCTAAGAGCATGGAAATATGCCCTTACCAACTCTTTTGAATTGCCGCCTATGGATGTTTACCGGTCTGTAGCATGGCTGGGCTGGGTAGTGAATCTTGTTGTCGCCGAATATATCATAAGAACTAAGATTCGCAGGATTAAAATGGATTCGGAGGAAAAATGGAATCTCAATTAATTCGAAGAGTCTTCCGGTAAATGTGGAAACAGTTTTTTGTTGTGAATTCGTTTGAATTGGAGGGAGGGTGCGCCGAAATTAATAAGTAAACCGGTTGAGACGTTTGAGGCCTCAATATAATTGATTGCCTGTGCTAAATGTGTATTATCCAATTCAGATTTTGCCTTAATCTCAAGAGAAACTGTATTGTCAATCCAAAAATCAACCCGTCGTAATCCGACTTTATGACCTTTGTAATGAATGGGTAATTCAAATTCCTCTTCGAACTTTATCCCTGCATTTTTCATTTCAATAGCCAAAGCCCGGTGGTAAATGTATTCCTGAAAACCAGGACCAAGCACACGGTGAACTTCCATAGCACACCCAATTACCTTATGAGTTAACTCTTTAAATGGAAGCTCTCTTTCTCCCATAAATCCTCAATAATCTTATAAATCTTAGTTCTTTTATTGATTCAACATTAATGGCATCACCAGCATCAGCAACTCTTCATTTTCGTCCTTATCAGAGGGCTTGATAATGCCTGCTTTGGTAGGAGTTGATAATTCCATATTTATTTCATCACTGTCAGCCGCGCTGAGCATTTCAATTAAAAACCGGGCATTGAATGCGATCACCAGGTCTTCGCCATTATACTGGCATTTCATTCTTTCATTTCCTTCAAAGCTGAAATCAATGTCCTGTGCGGCCAGCTGCAACTCACTACCACTGATGCTCAGGGCCACCTGGTTAGTGCTCTTATTACTAAAGATACTTACCCGGCGTAATGCGCTTTGAAAATCATTTTTGTTGACTGTTAACCGGTAGGGATTATCAGTCGGTATCACCACTTTGTAATCCGGGAACCGGGCGTCGATCAGCCGGCAACTCATTTGTGTAGTGCCATGTTTTACAAATAAATGATTGCTGTTATAGCTGATCGTAATCTCATCTTCTGTAGAAGGAATGGCAGTCTTTACTAAATTCAACGGTTTGCGAGGAACAATGAACGAATCTGACTTCGGACATTTTACATCCGTTCTTTTATAACGAACCAGGCGATGAGCATCAGTAGCCACACATTGCAATCCTTTTTTGTCCAATTCAAAAAATACGCCTGTCATTGCAGGGCGCAGGTCATCATTACTGGTCGCGAACAGGGTTTTATTGATAGCCGTTACCAGGGCCGAAGCCGTCATAGTAAAGGAAGTGGTATCATCGGCAGCCGGTTCTTTCGGGAAATTATCCGGATTTTCGCCCATCACTTTATATTTACCATTGTCACTGGTGATCTCGATACCGAAGTTCTTGTCAATATTAAATGTCAGGGGCTGGTCGGCAATATTTTTTAAAGAGTCCAGCAGAATTCTTGCCGGGATGCAAACTTTGCCACTGTCTTTGGCCTCGATATCTAACTGAACCCGCATCACCGTCTCCAGGTCAGTGGCTACAACAGTTAATTTGTTTTTTTCCACTTCAAACAAAAAATCTTCGAGGATCGGCAACACGGTGTTGGCATTAATAACACCGGAAATATGCTGCAGCTGTTTTAACAGGGAAGAAGAGGAGGCAATAAACTTCATCGTCAATTGGTTTGTGGCGAAACTACTGATTTTTGGTTTACAGCCAACACTTTAAAGGCAGGGGTGGATTACCTGCCCGGAGGCGCCGTTTCTCATAACCGGGAGGGAAAATTGACTGTAAAAGACCTCAACTTGTGCCTTCTTTAGTATCTTGCTTTCTCTCAAAAACAAATCATGTTTGATAAACTGTTTGGCCGCGGAAAGAAAAAAGTGGAATCACAGGCAGCGCCGGATATTGTTTTTGGCCGCTATTCGGACAACAATAAGCCGGTTGGTAAAGTAAACCGGTGGACGGATGCCGACAATCTTTTTAAAGAAAAGAAATACACAGAAAGTTTTGATGCTTTTTTTGATTACCTGCGGGATGATGCCGTGCAAAATGTAGTGTATGAACGTAATGGCGCCGAAGGAAGGTTCCAGTTTTACCAGGGATCAAAAATTGTACGGGGAAATTTTAATAATGAACTGGTAAAGGCAGAAGTAACACTGGCCCGTATGCCACAGCCATCCGTGCCGGTCATGCGCCGGCTGCTGGAAATGAATTTTAATTTATACTATAACCGCTTTGCGCTGGATCATGAGAGGCTTTGTATGAATTTCGACAGCGATATTGAAACAGCAAGCCCCAGCAAATTATATTATGGTTTAAAAGAACTGGCCACCAAAGCAGATAAACAGGACGATCTGCTGGTGCAGGATTTTACCATGCTGCAATCAACCGACAGCGAACACATCACGGCGATTCCCCTGCCCGAAAAAGAAATAAAGTATGAATACCTGCAAAAATGGATAAAACAAACCCTGGAAACAATTGCATCGGTTGACCCTGAAAAGTTTTCAGGAGGCAATGCTTATATGTTGCTGGCGCTGATTTACCGGATCGATTACCTGGTTGCACCGGAAGGCAAACTGCTCAACGACCTGGAAAGAATAGGGGGTATTTATTTTAAAAAAGATGAACGGCCCGTTACCGAAAAGAACAGGGACATGATAGAAGAGTTTAAAAAAATACTGGCCAGGCCAAAGGAAGAAATTTTCAGCGGCATCTTTCGTTCAAAGTACACATTTTCCATTGTGGCGCCACAGCAGTATAAAACGATCGCCGAATCTATTCATGGCGCTACTGCAAACATGACCTGGTACCGGGATAATAATTATCCTTTTATAGCGACACAGATCAGCGAGTACGGATTTTCCTACTGCCAGTATTCTTACAGTTTACCAAGAGTCATTACTGAGTTATTCCATGTATATATGATGGTAAATTATTCGGACTATTTTGCAGCGCTGGGTTATAACAGGTATTATGATGCAGCTAAAAACAAATTTGAGTCTGATGAAATAATTGAAAAGATAAAAACGATCCAGGAGCGTTGGAAAGAAAAATACCCGTTGTTGGAATTTAAGACTCAGAACCTGCGATTCGACAATCTTGTCAATTTTGATCATTCGTTTACGACAGAAATGGAATTTTTAAATACAGATCCCAAGTAAATATGGATTCACAACAAATCATAGAGCAATACCAGCGGGCCATCATCCAGATTGCCAGCCCCGGGGGAACGGGAACGGGGTTTTACCTGAAAGAATTTGACCTGATCGTTACCAATGATCATGTGGTGGCGGAGAATGCCGAAGTAACGATTGCCGGGAAAGCATTTGATAAGGCCCTGTCAAGGGTTTGGTACACCGACAGAAAACATGACCTTGCTTTTCTGCAGGCGCCGGCAGGCATTGAACTGCCGGAGGTTCGTTTGGGACAATATGAACAAATGAAAGATGGCGATGCTGTTGTGGCCATAGGTCATCCTTACGGATTGAATTATACAGCGACACAGGGAGTCATTTCAAAAGTTGACCGCATCAGGGAGGGTTTGAAATATATCCAGATCGATGCGGCTATCAATCCCGGCAACAGCGGTGGTCCGCTGGTGAACATGAAAGGAGAAATAATCGGCGTCAACTCTTTTATCATCCGCGGAGGCGATAATCTTGGTTTTGCATTGCCGGTTAATTATTTGCGGGAAGCATTGCAAATGTATCTGCCCAATAAGGGTCAGGCATCTACCCGTTGTTTCAGCTGTGATTACCTGGTAACAGCCAACAATATTGATTCAAAAAAATATTGTCCCAGCTGCGGCACAGAAGTTAAGCTTCCGGAGATACCCGAAAAAGAAACCGAAGCAGCCGGCGCCGCCAAAACCATCGAAGATATATTAAAAGAGCTGGGTAAAGATGTGAGGCTGGCCAGGGAAGGAGTGAACGCATGGAGTGTAAAAGAAGGCTCAGCAAAAATCAAGATCACTTACAACGCAGAAAATTATTTTATTGCCGGGGATGCCTATCTCTGCCAGATGCCATCAGATGCAGCCAAGATCAAACCACTGTATCAATTCCTGCTGGAGGAAAATTACCGGATAAACGGACTGGTGCTGAGTTGTGTAAAACAGAACATTGTTCTTAGTTGCATCATATACGACCTGGATATGACCAAAGAAAACGGCGCTGACTCTTTCCGGAATCTTTTTCAGAAAGCAGATCACTATGATGATTTTTTAAAGACCGAATATAGTTGTACTGACCGGTTGGAGGAATAAAGTATCAGATAGTTTGATTGTTGAATTATTGGATGGTTATCCGGCCCCGTAACAATTAAACAGTCAAACCATCTAACCATTCAACAAGTTCTCTACTTTTAGTATGCATGAAAC
>JBGPKR010000092.1:0-12922 GCA_041486045.1 Chitinophagaceae bacterium
AGACCAAAAAATGAAAGAAAATCTTTTTTCGTACGGAACACTTCAAATGGAAAAAGTTCAACTGGAATTATTTGGACGGCTTTTACATGGCGCTAAGGACAGATTAAAAGGATACAAACTTTCATCTATTGAGATCAAGGATGAATCATTTCTTTCAAAAGGGGAACAAAAGAACCAATCAACAGTGATCCCTTCAAATGACAAAAATGATATGATTGAAGGAACGGTATTTGAGATTTCGGAGGAAGAACTTCTCCTGGCTGACAACTATGAGCCGGATAACTATAAAAGAGTTGAAGTAGCACTTGCATCAGGGAAAAAGGCATGGGTTTATGCTGCAGTTGAAATAATTTAAAAGACTTTCCGGCCACAAATAATTTCTTTCCACACTCCCCTATCTTACGGTAATTTT
The DNA here is from genome assembly GCA_041486045.1 of Chitinophagaceae bacterium. Classification (GTDB taxonomy): domain Bacteria; phylum Bacteroidota; class Bacteroidia; order Chitinophagales; family Chitinophagaceae; genus JJ008. The sequence goes on from JBGPKR010000092.1 coordinate 413, forward strand.
ACATCATGATCCGCCGTTCCATAGAAATCGTTGGCAGCAGTTTTAAAATGGCCTTGCAGGAATTGTGGAAAAACAAACTCCGCACTTTTCTCTCTCTCTTTGGCATAACCATCGGCATCTTTTGCATCATTGGTGTATTGACAGTGGTAGGCAGCCTGGAACATAATATTCAGAATGAAGTGAAAGCCCTTGGCACCAATACCATCTATCTTGACAAATGGGACTACACTGCCGGCGGCGGCCCTAATTATCCCTGGTGGAAATATGTGAACCGCCCTTCACCAAAATATGAAGAGATGAAACAGATCATGGTGCGGACACCGACGGCGAAATATGTTTCCTTTAAAATTGATGTGCAGGACAACCTTGAATTTGAAGACAACCGTTTATCGGGTGTGCAGTTGTATGGTATCTCAGAACAATTCAACAGCATTCAGCCGATTGAAATGCAAACAGGCCGCTATATTTCAGATGCGGAATTCAACCAGGGCAGTAATGTGATGGTGATCGGCATCACCGTGGCAGAAAAATTATTCGGCGCTCCTGAAAGAGCTGTCGGGAAACTGGTTTCTGCGAGAGGCAAAAAATTCCAGGTGATCGGAATAATAAAAAAACAGGGCAAAGCAATGATCGGGGGATGGAATTTCGATGAGAACGTCGTGCTTCCTTATAAATACGCCCGTACGATAATCGATGAAAGAAGATCCAACCCCCTGATCATGATCCAGGGCCAGGATAATTTATCAAGTAAAGCGTTGAAAGATGATCTTACCGGGACGATGAGGGCCATTCATAAACTGAGTCCGAAAAAAGATGATGATTTTTCGCTGAATGATGTGAATGATTTCAGCGCAGCTATCAGCAATGCATTTGTCAGCCTGAATAGGGGCGGCTGGGCCATTGCCGCTTTGTCGCTGATCGTTGGCATGTTTGGTGTTGCCAATATCATGTTCGTATCTGTAAGGGAACGAACCGGCCAGATCGGTTTGAAAAAAGCAGTGGGCGCCAAAAAACGGGTTATACTGGCTGAATTTTTACTGGAGTCGGCTTTTCTCTGCATCATCGGCGGGATGATCGGGTTGACACTCGTCTTCCTGCTTTCGCAACTTCTTACGGTGGCATTGAAATTCCCGGTATTTATTTCAACTGATAATATGTTGCTGGCTATTATTATCTGCATCATTGTAGGTGTCCTGGCCGGGTTCATTCCGGCACGCCAGGCTGCGAGGATGGATCCTGTTGTGGCAATAAGAAGTCATTAATAGAACCCGCCAAATCTCCCTGTAGGAGACTTATTCTCCGAAAGTGTAAAGCTTATTAAAGAATACTTTTGTGTAACGATGTCAAAGGAATTATTATTCAGTAGTGAATTTTCCGGCTCCTCCTCTAAGGGGCGGGGGGGGCTTACTATTCTCGCTATAGAATCCTCCTGCGATGAAACATCGGCTGCTGTTTGTGCAGATGGCAAAATTCTTTCCAACATCATAGCAGAACAAAAAGTGCATGAGCAATACGGCGGCGTGGTACCAGAGTTAGCTTCAAGAGCACACATGCAAAATATCGTTCCGGTAGTGGATGCCGCATTAAAGTCGGCCAACATACAACTGGCAGCAATCAACGGCATTGCTTTTACACAATCACCCGGACTGATCGGTTCTTTACTGGTCGGCAGCCAGTTTGCCAAGTCGCTGGCTTTATCGTTAAACATTCCATTGATCGCTGTGCACCACATGCAGGCACATGTAGTAGCGAATCTGATAGACGACCCAAAACCAGGTTTTCCTTTTTTATGTTTAACGGTAAGTGGTGGTCATACACAAATTGTCTTCTGTGATTCTCCCACGGAAATGAGAGTGATCGGCGAAACGATCGATGATGCAGCCGGTGAAGCTTTTGATAAATCAGCCAAACTCCTGGGTCTCCCCTACCCCGGCGGGCCATTGATTGATACATATGCAAAAAATGGCGACCCCGATCGGTTTAAATTTCCCGAGCCACAAATACCCGGGTTGAGTTTCAGTTTCAGCGGCCTGAAAACTTCTATTCTTTATTTTTTGCATAATGCCGGCAAGAGCAATTTATATAAAACGGAGTTTATGGCAAACGAAGTTGAGAAAAACGAATTCATTAAAAACAACCTGGCCGATATCTGTGCCTCTGTTCAATACCGTATTGTAACCATACTGCTGAATAAACTCAGGAAAGCATCCATTGAAACCGGTATTACTGATATCTGTCTTGCCGGCGGAGTTTCGGCCAACAGCGGGTTAAGAAAGGCTTTTGCAGAAATGGGGAAAAAATATAAATGGAATACTTTCATCCCGGCATTTGAATATTGCACGGATAATGCAGCCATGATCGCTATCACCGGGTATTATAAATACCTGGCGGGGCAATTTGCTGATTGCTCTGTTACTGCATCAGCGAGGGCCGAATGGTGAACTGGTCGCTGGTTTCTGGTTATTTTTACCGGCAACGAGTAACTTAAATGTCAAACACCTGGTTTCAATTTAAACAATTCACCATCCAACAGGATCGTTGCGCCATGAAGGTGACAACAGATGCTTGTTTGTTTGGAGCATGGGTGGCGGGGAGAGTCAGGCTTGCCCTCCGAAGCTTTTGCGAAGGAGGGAGTCAGGAGTCGGGGAGCCTGCCTGCCGGCAGGCAGGTCGGGAGTCAGATTTCCGGAACCGGGAGTGTTCTTGATGTTGGTACAGGCACTGGTTTATTATCTCTTATGATCGCCCAGCAGTGTAATGCAGACATAACAACTGTCGAAATTGATGCAGAAAGTTTTGAGCAAGCCTCGGAGAACATTACTGCTTCGCCATGGGCAGGGAGGATAAAAAATTTTCATGCTGATTCAAGAAGGTTTGAATTTTCCAACACATATGATGTTATCATCAGCAATCCTCCTTTTTATGAAAATGAATTAAAAGGTGGAAATATTAAAAAGAATCTTGCCCATCATAGCGAAGGATTACTGTTGCCGGAACTTTTGACAATCATTAAAAAGAACCTGAAGTCAGACGGAACATTTTACCTGTTGCTGCCTTTCAAAAGAAATGAAGAGATCAGAAAACTGCTTATTGAACATGAATTCTTTATTCTGCAAATGGTTTTTGTAAGACAGTCAGTCAATCATAATTTTTTCCGCATCATGCTTGCAGGAAAACTAAAGACTGATGAAGTAGTTGAAACAAAGATTGATGAGATCTCTATCAAAAATGAACAAGACCAATACACAGCCATTTTTGCAGACTTGCTTAAAGACTACTATCTCCATTTGTAATTGACTAATGGCTAACAGCTAAAGGCTAATAGCTACTACCCACAGCTACTGATTCGAATCATTGTCAAAACTTATCGATATCATTTTTGACGCACTATTCAGCATGTACCTTGCAAACAGATCGCAAATAGAATGAGTTCTTAATAATGACGAAGTTGAGTTAGCGTAATTAATAAATATTAAGGATGTCATAATGTGTGGAAATAATAAATTGTTTTAACATTTAAAAGTATAGTCATGAAAAACATAATCCTGCGGATTTTTACAATTTTCATTGCTTCAGCCATTTTTATAGGCTGTTCAAAAGAAAAACTCACTTTAAGTAAATCAAGTGAAACAACCAGTTCAGCAAAAATGTTTCCTGTTTACAATTATGGCGGAATGTCAGGGACACTTGTTCCGGCGCCATACTATGCAGCTCTCAAATTTTATAATGATGATGAAAAATTTGCGACTTCCTGTTTTGCCGATCAGGGCGGGCATTTCAAAATTGGCACCCTTATCCCGGGCATTTATCATGTAATGATCATTTATATTCCATATACCCAGGGAAATGTTCCGGATCGTGAATATAAGTATTTTGAAATCCGGGATATTATGGTAGAACCAGGCATCGTGACAGAGTTGGATGACATCATCCTGAACCCTAAGTGATTCAACAGAGTTGTATGTAAAGCAGGATCACCCGGTCCTGCTTTTTTATTTGTGGAGTGGTTATTACTTATCCAAAAGCATAATCCTGCAAATACTCATATTGTTTTGTCAGTTTGCCATCTTTGGTCATGGTAGCCCTGCTAATAATCCCGGAGCCATTACTTACCAGGTCTTCCAGTACATGCTTTATCAGTTGTTCGCCGAAGTAGCGGCTGGCATCTCTTGGTAATTCATTCGGTAAATTGCCCACCGCCAGGATATCAATGGAGTTGGGTAAATAAGGAACGGTTTTTTCCAGGGAATTTCTATCAATCCCGTATACCGGATCTTCAATATTCTGATCACCCATATTGACCGGTATGGAACCATTGGCATCATCAGTTATATCAGCAATTGTCTGGATAATAAAATTTCCGTCCTTCACATCTTCTTTTTTAAACAGGCGGGGAATGTTTTTTTCCCAATACACACCATTCATCAAAATATCTGTTTGAGCGGCATAAGGCAAAAATTTGCAGCGGTACTGTTCAGGATAAGCATGAAATTCTTCCCGGCTGTATTTACCGGTATTTTTATTTTCATAGAGCTCAGCTCCTTTTAGTTGCGTATATACCGGGTAAAAAAATCTTCGAAGCAGGTATTCATCTGGTTCCACTTCATGGATCCCCATCAGGTTCATGACCTCCAGGATGCCATGTGCCACTCTTCCTGAACCGGTCACTGCAATTTTTACATTGGGCAGACGCAGGCCAAAATAGGTATGGATCAGTTCCCTGAAACTGCGTTGTTTATACACCCTTTCTAATGAAAACAGGCCGGTCCGGTTACCATAGGCCATCATGCCATTATGCGCCCCTACCACACCGGCAAAAAATCCAAACCCGATGATACGCTGCCCGTCCTCATGTTCCAGGCATTCATAGTCAATCAATGTTATTTTTTTTTCAATAATAGCTTTGAACAATTGCCGGTTATGCGGTTGTTCTTTTTTGGTATGAGAGAAAAAGAGGTAGGTTTTACCGGGGATCAACTGGTCAACCGGTACTTCTTTTATTCCTAATAAAATATCACATTCGCTTAAATCATCATTCAAATCAGCGCCGGCTAACAGGTATTCTTTATCCGAAAAACAACGATGGAGGGAAGACTGGACAATAATTTTTATACCCGGGGCATTTTTTTGGATCCATTTGCATTGGGCGGGGGTCAGGGGCACCCTGTTATCAAACGGGATTTTTCCTTCACGAATAAGTCCTATTTTAGTCATAATGCCATTTTTTATCTTCCGATCATGCCGCAAAGTAAATTTTAAAAATAATTTGGGAGTAACTGATTTTAATCATCCTTTTTGGCGGGGTTGTTGTTGTAACTTTGAAAACTTTTCAGGAAAAAGCAACGAAATGGTTACAGGTTTCCGTTTAGAGTTGACAGATACAAAAGGCGGTTCATGAAAGTCAATAAAAACATATTTATCGTCATGGCAATACTGGCATCCGCCGGCTGGTTTGCCTGTAACAAAACGGAGAATAGCCCACCCGGGCCTTATAAATTGAGTTATGGCGATTCTATTATTTACCTGAAAGACCAGGGTGCTGATTATATTGTTTCCCCAACCGAGCACCGTGACGGTAATTACTCCGTTTTTCCCGAAGGTCTTGAAATTAATGATGTCACCGGGGCCATCAATGTTTCCAAAAGTGAAACCGGTCTTCGTTACCGGATTACTCATACAGCTCCTGACGGAACGAAAACCTCAGCAATGGTCGTTTTATCCGGTGTTACTTTCCCAGACAGGTACCACCACTTTTCTCAAAATGACACGATGAGTTTCCCGGTATACAACGCCAGTGGGACAAGTGTGCTGCCGGTGAATGGATCTGTTTTTGACGAAGGCAACACGGCTAATTCAGGCGGTTGTTCTATCCGTACTGATAACGGTAAGATAAACCTGGCACAGTGTGTAAGAAACGGGGTGTTTGGGGCTATTCCCCAAAATAATGTACGCCGTGATTTTGATATTGTTTATCGCCTGAACGATGGCAGCAATAAGGCGCAGAATAAAATCAGGGTTCGCCTTTATTATTACAATACAATGGCAGACGTACCTGCTGATGTGCTGCAAGAGATGCAGGCCCGCCAGGATGATGGTGTCTTTTTACGCAACGGTAATGCAGCTGAAGCAAATGCCGCCTCCCGTTTGTCCAATGTTTCCAAGCCCAGGCCACCCTGCGTGGTAATTATTGCCAATTAATTAATCTTCTGAAGCTAAATTTGATGAGCAATTGATTTGCTTATCATGCCAAAATTTATTTTATCCATTTTCCTGGCCTGTATACTGCTTTTCTGTTTTTCACAGGGAAAGCCAGACAACATTTCAGCTTCACAACTTAAGGCATATAATAATGCTGATGAGATCTACCGCCGGGCAGATTCGCTTTCTTCACAGGCCGGAGACGATGATAGCCTGCAGGCAAAAGCCGATGAAGTGTACCGCGAGGCATTAGTTGGTTTCAACAAACTGGTTCCCGTCATTGAAAAAACGGGTAATGACTCACTCCGTTTTTTTGTCCACTTAAAAAAGGGGTTTATTGAATTCTATTTCGACAGTATTCATGCTGCTAAAAAGGATTACCTGGCAACTATAGCATTAAAACAAAGACTTCCATCCGTGCCTGATTCTTTTTTATTCGTTCCTCTTATGTACACCGGTGGAATTTATTACACCCAGAACCAGTTTGATTCGGCCCTGTTTTATTATAAAAAAGCAGAAACGGTAAATGACAATTACAAAAAACCATTGATTGGTTCAGAACGATTGTATAACAGGCTGGGGGTAATGTATTATGAAAATGGTAATTACCGGCAGGCAAGAAACTATTTTGAAAAGGCCATTACCCTTACCAACCCCTCCGATACCAGCCTGCTTATAAATTATAAGGTCAATATCGCTTCCCTGCTTGTAAAACTGGAAGAATTTCCAATGGCGGAATCTGTTTACGAAAGCCTTTTATCGTATAATGTTTTGCCGGATGAAATTAATCACAACCTGGGAATCATTTGTCTGAAACTGAATGATTACAAAAAAGCTATCACGTACCTGCGAAAGGTAAACTATCCTGGTAGCAGGAAAAGTATAGATCTGTATTACAATTTTGGTATAGCCTGGTCGGGATTGCATGAAGATGACTCCTCATCATATTATATTCAAAGGGCCCTTGCAGAAAACACAAAATGGAACGATCATAAAAAAAACATACCCTTTGGGCTTATTCTCAATTTCCAGGCCGGGGAACTGATGAACCAGCATCGATACAACCAGGCCATTGCATTGTACCAACAGGCTATCATACAATTTGATCCCGGTTTTAATGAACAGGATATTTTAAAAAATCCCGGAGAATTCAGCGCTGTATTTTCTTATATTAATTTATTCAATACCCTGGTGGCAAAGGCCGATGCGCTGGAATTATTATACCAGGAGCAGCAGGATATAAAATTCCTTGAATTATCCCTTGATGCTTACCGTTCTGCATTTAAACTGGCTGATTATGTTGAAAAAACTTATGATTCTGACGAGGCAAGGCTTTTCCTGGGCAAAATAAAATATACAGCCCATAGCAAGCCGATTGATGTATCCCTGCTCCTGTATGACCTGACGCAAAAAAAAGAGTACCTGGAAGAAGCTTATCATTTTGATCAGCAAAACAAAGCTTCCATCCTTACTTTAAATGTGCAGGAACATGAATTGAAAGACATGGGCGGCGCTTATACAGAGTTATTTGAAAAGGAGGCATCACTAAAGGCTTCCATTACAAGGTTATCACTGAAGTCTGCGCAACTGGCAGATAGCGGGCAGCTCCAGTCTGTTAATTCCTCCATCAGGGATTATGAAATACAATTGGGTAAACTGCAGGAAAAAATGAATGATGACCCGGGCTTCCGCAGCAGGTATTTTACCAGCCAGATCCCGGCTATTAAAGAACTGCAGAAAAAACTTGACAATACCACGGCACTTCTCTCCTGGCATTTATCAGGTAAAGGAATAGTGGTTTTCATTATCACAGGGAACCAGTTTGCCTGTTACAAGTCGCCTTTTGACAGTGATTTTTTTAATACCATAGATTCTTTTAAACTATCCCTTTATAATACATCAGCGGAACAAAGATTTAACGGTGCGAAGTTTTCAGCTGTTTTATATAAATCATTGATGGCCCCGCTTGAGTCAAAACTATCAAATATTGATCGCCTTATTATTATTCCTGATGATGAGTTGAACTACCTGCCCTTTGAAGCCCTTATGGATGAGAAAGGAAGGTTCCTCGTTGAAAAATTTTCCATCCAATACCAATATTCAACTGCCCTGTTGGGTAAAGAAGATAATACCGGTAAAGCAAAGGGGACACTTGCATTTGCACCATTTGCCTCAAGGGGCTATGCAGATTCATCCGGCGTACGACTTTCTGTTTTACCTGCCTCCGGGGAAGAAACCAGCGGCTTGCAGGGAAAAGTTTTTACAGATAGCAACGCAATAAAAAATAATTTTCTATTATCGGCAAATCATTATGGCATAATTCACCTGGCCACTCATGCCAGTGTGGATAATGAAATGCCCCTGCGTTCGTTCATTGCCTTTTATCCTGCGCCCGGAAGCAATACGGATGATTATAAACTTTATGCGCAGGAAATTTATAACCTCAAACTTGATTCCACCCAACTGGTCATACTCAGTGCCTGCGAAACCGGCGCCGGTAAACTGGTAAAAGGTGAAGGACTTATGAGCCTCTCGAGAGCATTTGCTTATGCCGGTTGCCCGAATATCATTACTTCATTATGGAAAGCAGAAGATAAAACCACTGCCTTTATTACACAGAAACTATATCATTATATTGAGAATGGATACAGCAATGACAAAGCATTGCAACGGGCCAAACTGGAACTCTTGAAAAGCGATGAAATTGATCCCCGGTTTAAAACAGCAAACTACTGGGCGCATCTTATATTTATTGGCAATTATGAACCCAAACATAATTCATTCAACTGGTCATGGATAGCCATGGGTATTATCCTGGTTGCCATTATTTACATTGCAGCAAAAAGAAAAGCCTGACTATATTCAGCCAGGCTGGTCTTTCAAAGGCAGGCCTGTCTGCCGACAGGCAGGCAAAACTATTATTGATGTAATGTAATTGTTGAAAGATGAGTGTCCTCCCGGTTTCTCACTATTACATTATTAATGGTTGTATCATTATAATTATTGTTGCCGTCAATAAATACCCTGTATGTGCCCGCATTCAACCCGACAATTTTAAATTCACCATCATCATCGTCCGGCACTGCCATAGTTGTATCTGTACCAATAATAGCCATTACCAGTGCATCGGCTGCCCGGGGCAGTACCCTGCCTTCAATTTCTCCTGAATTGCTTCTGGTGAAAATTTTTATACTTGACTTTAAGCGGTAACCATTGCCATTGCCGGGTCCGCTGTTATCAACCTGTATGGAGCGGCTGGCATCAAAATCAATCCAGAATAATACCTGGCCTGAATTGGTAATTTCAAAATTGCTGCTCTGAAGTTCGGCTATCACTTCCCTGTCCTCATCTTTTACACGGAGCGGAAAACTCTGCCCGTCTTTCATTACACTGTTTTGGGTACCTAAGGTTAAACGTATCTTTCTAATCCTGGCGTTAGGCAGTGTGCCGCTGGCAAAGAGGGTATCGAGGCCATTGCGGAAACGAAGAATGTTATAAACTCCCGCCCGGATGTTCAAATTCACCCAGCCATCATTTGGCAGCGTATCATCTTCCAGTTTCACTTCTAATTTTCTCAGGTCAACAAATACACTGTCAAATACGGGTGTCTGATGGTCAGTTAAAAAAACAGTAATTGCATGGGGTTTGTTTACATCGGCAGCATTCCCGGGTAAGGCGTCCTTCTGGCATGACCAGAACAGAACAGTTGCTGCTACAAGGGTTACTATTGCAAAACGGATCATATTTTTCATATTAATAAGTTTGTTTCAGGAATTAGTCAATGCTGTAAGAAATGCTGTAACCGGCCATTCAAAAAAATCCCCCGTCCTGTGAGACGGGGGAACCCTTTAACCACTCCTTAACCACTAACGCCATTTCAGCATCTTCACCTGCCGGATAAGTTTGCCGGTCACTTTTTCATGATAGAGATGCCCGGGGTTTTCTTTTATTCTTCTCAGCAGATCAAGTGCAAAATCATAATCCCTGTTCCGGATATAAGTAAGTGCCAGGTAATATTCTGCTTCATCTTTAAATAAATTGGTTTTGTCCGTTTCGTTCCGGATGATCACTTTTTTTAATTCTTCGATCGCCCTGGCATTGTTTCCCAGTTCCATATACGACATCCCTGCCAGGAAGGTTTCTTTAACCGGTATTGAACTTTGATGTGAAATCAATTCAACTGCTTTTTTATAATCTTTTTCGCGGTACGCCTTTTCAACAGCTGAGAACTGAAGAGTATCCCCATCTCTTAACGTACTTAATTCATAGGAATGATAGTTGGATGCAAAAACTTTACCGGAGGAAAGGTTATAGAAATTATATGCGATGATCCCGCCAACGATCAGTATCACACTGGCAGCCGCAGCTATACTGTAACGAATGATGCGGCGGGTGGGGCTCATTTTTTTAACGGGAGTTTGCATCTCCTGCATCATTTGCTGATGAATGCCGGATACTTTTTGCTGAAGACCATATAATTTTATTGCCTCCCGGGTTGCTTTTAAACTATCCAGCTCATCCTGCAGTTTTTTATCCGCAGCCAATTCCTGCTCAAAGCTTATTTTTTCAGCTCCCTGCATTTCACCATCCAGGTATTGAACCAATTTTTCAGACATATTATGCGTAGAATTATCCATGCAATAGATTTTTCAGGGTTTGTTCCAGGATCGGGTTTTCTGTTATTGTTTGTTCCAGTTGCTTCAGGCATTTATATTTTTTATTCCGGACCACCTGCTCATTTTCATATTCAGTTGCTTCCAGGATCTCCTTCATCGAAAGGTTCTCATAATAAAACAGCAACAATATCTTCCGGCAGGTTTCACCCAACTCACCCAGCAGCCTCATCACTTCAGCCCTCCCCTCCCTGTCTGCCATCAAATGGCTGGTATCCGGTAAGGTCCTCTCCTGCCCTTTTTCATATTTTTCTTCTCTCGCCAAAGCCCTCCCTCTTCTTTTCAGTTCATTAAGCCAGGTATGGCGGTTCAAAGAATACAGGAATGTTTTAACCGTTGATTCACCCCTGAATTTGTCTTTTTGCACCAGGTCAATAAAAGCCACCACCACTTCCTGGAACACATCCTCTGCATCCTGCCGGCTGCCGCTGTTGTTCATCACATACCAGCCGAGGCTATCAAAATGGTTCCGGTAAATAGTTTTTATCGTTTCATCCATTCTTTTCCCGGCCCGGAGGTTAGCCACCAGTTCCGAATCCGGGAAGTTCCTGATTGGCTCCATGCTTAATCCGTAGATTTGTAAGTTTAAAATCCTGTTTTGTAACCTAAACTTAGGATTATTTGTCTGAAAACCGGGGGATGATATATAAACGGCTATGAATTATTTTGATTTGTTTGAGATACCGGTGCAGCTTAAAGTGGATAAGGCTTCGCTGCCCCGGAAATTTTTTGAATTGAGCAGGAAATACCATCCTGATTTTTTTGTACATGCATCAGAAGATGAAAAAACAGTAGCCCTTGAAAATTCAGCGATGCTGAACAAGGCCTTTACTACTTTTCAGGATCCTGATGAAACCATTAAGTATGTATTACAATTGAAAGGATTGCTGGAGGAAGAAGAAAAATATGAACTTCCCCCCGACTTTTTGATGGAAGTACTGGAAATAAATGAGGAATTAATGGAACTGGGAGAAAATAAAACCTTGGTCCCAAATCTTCAAATACGAATATCACAACTACAAGAAGAAATATATGAACCTGTTAAAGAAATTGTGGAGAGCTATAAAGAGGATATTACTTCCGAAAAAGAATTGCTGCAAGTAAAGGAGTACTATTACAAGAAAAAATATCTGGACCGCATCCGGCAGCAATTAAACGGAATGGCTTAATATTGCAGCCCGATTTAAATTCTGAGCTTGTCGAAGAACGCCCGGGTGGCGGAATTGGTAGACGCAGCAGACTCAAAATCTGCCGTCCGCAAGGATGTATCGGTTCGATTCCGATCTCGGGCACAAAACACGATTTAAGGCAATTTTTTTCAAAGTTGCCTTTTTTCTTATCCGCTGAAATCCCCACCAGTAAAGGGATTCCTGCAAACAGGGAGTTTACTTTTTCGGTTCGAACTGTGTCTTTTTCTTTATTATACAGAATTCCCCTTGGAAATACCAGGTACTGCAACTTCTGCTTGGCTCTGAAATCCCCTAAAACCCATAACTGGCTTAAATTTTGAGCAATCTTCAGTCCCTTTTCGACGACTAAATTCAAGTTCGAACTGTCAAATGAACTTGTTGCTAATTCTTGCCTGATTTTGCCTATCTCCACCTGATATTTAGCCGAAAACTTCTCATACATTTCTATCT
>JBGPKR010000093.1:0-12920 GCA_041486045.1 Chitinophagaceae bacterium
ATTATAAGCTTGATATCATTAACGGAACATTGGTTACTGAGTTTGTAACTGAAATTTTAAACCCGTCGAAAATTAAAAGCATTGATATACTTAGCGAAAAAACAAGTATGTTATTTTTTGGACCAGATGGAAGGGAAGGCTGTATTATTATTTCAACAAAGCGAAGATCAAAATTAAACTACAAGATTGCAGGCCTTAAATACAATAAGAAATATAAAACAGGCGATAATTTTGACCAAAGAAAAAAAGGGGAGACCTACATAATGATAAGAACTTGAAGAACAACTACTGTCAACATTAGTATGGCAATATGTAGCAGGCAGATAACATATTTTGGCGCCTTCTTCTTTTTTTGCCATAGGTGATGCTCACAACTCAGCATCACGCCACCCATATAATCTTTTTTGCCGCCACTTGCTTTATCTGTAAGTTTAGCATCCAAAACTTACTGAAATGAAAAAATGGATTTTATTCGTTCTGACCATTGTTGTTTGTGAAGTAATATCAGCACAAAAAATCTCTTTAGACAAATTCAAGAATTGGAAACCCCGCAATATCGGCCCCGCGGGTATGAGCGGACGCATCACTTCCATCGATGCTGTCATAGATAATCCTAACATTATATACCTGTGCTCTGCGTCCGGCGGTGTTTGGAAAACCGAGAACAGTGGTAACTCCTGGACAGCAGTATTTGATGAACAACCGACACAGAATACCGGCTCCGTTGCCATTCAGCAAAGCAACCCCAACATCGTATGGGTTGGCACCGGCGAAGGTAACCCCCGTAACTCGCTGAATATTGGCGAAGGCATTTATAAAAGTATGGATGCCGGCAAAACATGGAAAAGAATGGGGCTGGAAAAAACAAAAAACATTCACCGCATCATTATTGACCCGGTAAACCCCAACACAGTGTATGCGGCCGCTATTGGCAACCCTTATTCCGAACATCCTGAAAGAGGTGTTTATAAAACAACGGATGGCGGTGATACCTGGAATCTCATCTTACATACCAATGATACCACCGGCTGTGCTGAACTGGTTATGGATCCTTCCAATCCCAATAAGCTCATTGCCTGTATGTGGCAACACCGCCGCACACCCTGGAATTTTAAAAGTGGCGGCCCCGGCAGTGGCATCTATCTTACCATTGATGGCGGAAAGAACTGGAAAAAATTAGGAAAGGAAGATGGATTACCTGATGGCAATACCGGGAGAGTAGGTCTTGCCTTCGCTACCAATGAACCATCAAGAGTATATGCGCTGGTGGAAGCAACAAAAAATGGTTTGTACAAAAGTGATGATGGCGGCTTCAAATGGGAACTGGTGAACAGTGAAGCAAGATGGGTGACCAACCGGCCATTTTATTTTCAGGACATCCGGGTTGATCCCAAAAATGAAAATCGTTTATATAATATCCATGACCAGGTGGAAGTAAGTGAGGATGGCGGTAAAACTTTCAGGACCCTGATCCCCTACTCCGGCATTCACCCGGATCATCATGCCTGGTGGATACATCCTAAAAATCCCAACTTCATGATCGAAGGAAATGATGGCGGTATCGGCATCACGCATGATTATGGCAAGAACTGGTCGTTTGATGATAAACTACCCGTTGGTCAGTTCTATCATATCAATGTTGATAACGAACTTCCCTACAATGTAATGGGCGGCATGCAGGATAATGGTACCTGGCATGGCCCGGCATATACATGGATCAACGGTGGTATAAGAAATTATTATTGGGATAATATCGGCGGCGGTGATGGATTTGATGCCATGCCCGATGCAGAAGATGCAAGCTGGGTTTATAGCGAAAGCCAGGGTGGTTCGGTTGGCAGAAGAAACTGGAAGACTGGTGAAAGCTGGTTCATCAGGCCGCCTGCCCTTGATCCCAAACTCATTTTGCGGTTCAATTGGAATTCTGCGCTGGCACAGGATCCTTTTGATAAAAAAACAATTTATTTCGGCAGCCAGTTTTTACATAAAAGCACGGGCAAAGGTGTAAGCTGGGAAACTATTTCACCAGACCTTACTACCAATGATTCTGCAAAAATTGCGGCTTTTCAAAATACAGGCGGATTAACTCTTGACATTACCGGGGCAGAAACTTATTGTACTATTCTCACTATTGCTCCTTCACCAAAAGAACAGGGGACCATCTGGGCAGGAACTGACGATGGCAATGTGCAACTCACAAGAGATGGAGGAAAAACATGGACCAACTTCCGTGGAAAAATTCCCGGGATGCCGGTTGGCTGCTGGGTTCCGCAAATAACTGCCTCAAGATATAATGCGGGCGAAGCATTTGTGGTAGCCAACGATTATCGCCGTGCTGATTTCAAAGCGTATATCTTCCGCACCACTGATTACGGTAAAACATGGACGAGGATGGTGGATGAAAACAAAGTAAAAGGCTACGCATTGTGCATGATACAGGATCCCGTAGAACCTAATTTGATATTTGTTGGAACTGAAAACGGTTTATGGATAAGTTTTGATAACGGTGTTTCTTATGAGCAATGGAAGAATGGCTATCCTTCTGTTTCCACCTATGATCTGGCAATTCAGGAAAGAGAGGCCGACCTTGTCATTGCCACATTCGGCCGGGCATTATGGATACTGGATGATATCCGCCCATTAAGAAAAATGGCAGCTAATCAGGGAATGTCCATTACAAATACGGTAACTGCCTTTGCCGCTCCTGAAAGTTACCAGGCACAATACAAAGCTGCCAATGGGTATGAATGGAGTGTGATGGGATTGTGGGATGCAGAGAATCGTCGTCGCGGCGCCGAAGTTTCTTTTTTTATTAATAAACCGAAAACTGCTCCCGATACAGCAGCAAAACAACAACCAACTGCTCCGGCAACTGAACAACCTGCAATGGCTCCCCCACAACAAGGCGGTGCTGGCAGAGGTGGAGGTGGCGGGGGAAGATTTGGACCGGGAGGAGGTGCTGGCGGAAGAGGTGATAGTGCAATGGTCAGAATTTATAATGCAAACAATGAACTGATACGTACATTAAGATGGAGTATTGACAGCGGTTTTAACCGCCAGTATTGGGGCATGGAAGAAAAAGGTGTCCGTCAGCCCGGTTCACCCAAACCACAACCAGGTGCAGCAGAGCCTGGTGGATTACAGGTGCTTCCCGGTACTTACAAATTGGTGATCAGCTATGCGAGGGCATCCGACTCAACTTTTGTAACTGTAAAAGATGATCCGAGGTTAGGCAACAGAAATGATATTAAACTGGCACAACGAAAAATGTATGACCGCTTAAGAAAGAGTGTTGATAAATTAACTGAGGGTATGGATCGTTTAACTGAAGCTGAAGAAGTATGTACCAAGATGCAAACGCAGTTAAAAGGAATAGAAGGGAAAGAAACAGATTCGCTCAGGAAGTCAACAACAAAAATGCAGGATGAAATAAAAGCTATCCGTGAGATCATTAGTGGTAAAACATCCGACAAACAAGGCATTACCCGCAATCCATTTGAAATAACAACATCGAATCAACTACAATCTGCCCAGCAATCCATCGGCAGTAAAATGGTAGCGCCGGGTGGGCAGGAAGAGACGATGGTAGTGAATGCAGAAAAAGCGGTAGCAGATGTTGTTCAAAAGATCAATGCATTCTTCGATGGTAAGTGGAAAGATTACCGCCAGCAGGTGGAAGGAACGAAAGTGAATTTATTTAAAGATTATAAACCCATACAATAATTAGACTTTGCGTCTCTTCCCTGGAGGGGCACCAACATCTTCGCATAAAGACTCACCGAAAGGCCTGCCTGCCGGTAGGCAGGGGTGGGTAATGAAAATCAGTTTATTTAAAATGGCTGCCGGCGATTGTCATATTGAGCTTGTCGAAATAAGACAATCGCCGGTATTTTTATAGCAGTTATTTTTTATTTAAATTACTGCTCCAAAACTTTATAGCATGATGAAAATGAATGCCGGGATGTGGATCGGTATCATCGGTGGTCTTATCGGGCTGATCGTTGGAATAGGAGCAGTAATAGCAACAGCCGGGTCATCCGCACCGTTCATTACTATTTTAATGATTGTGGTATTTGGAGGAATGTTCTATTTGTTTTACCGCCTTTTCTTCAAACCCATGATCAATACTGCCCGTTTGCAAAAAACGGGTTTGCCCGGCAAAGCCACTATTCTCGAAGTAAAAGATACAGGCGTTACCATCAATAATAACCCCCAGGTAAAATTAATGCTGGAAGTTAAAAACAGTTATGGCCAGAAGTATAATACACAATGCCGGGTACTGGTCTCCCGCATCAATCCTAATATGTTCATGCCCGGAATGGAAGTACCGGTATTGATTGACCCGAAGAATGAACAGAATGTGGTCATTGATTACAGGGCCGGCAAACAGCCAACTACTTCTGCTGCTTCATCATTAGCTCAGCCCAATACAGCTGCATTAGAAGCAGAGCTGTTGCAATTACAAAAAGACAATGATGCCATTCTTCAATCGGGCAGACCTGCCCGGGCCATCATAAAAAAATACACCTGGCTCGGCGCTTATATTAATGGGAACAATCCTTATGCGGAATTGGAGCTGGAAGTGTTACCGGAAAACGCTGCTGCATTCAGTGGTAAAGCCCGGGGCGCTTTTAGTGAAGCCTCACTGCCTAAATACCAGCCGGGTTGCGAGATTTATGTAAAGTATGACCTGTATGATAACAGTAAGGTAGCGATCGATCATTCGTAGTAACCCATAATATCTGTAATTTTTTCCCCTTTCTTTTTTACTGATAACCAGTCAGTACCGGCTTTTTACAAACTATTTTTCTGCTTTGGCATTGTCTTTGAAAATCATAGGGCGAAACAAATTTTAAGCGTTATGAAAAAGTTGTTAATTGGTGCAGGTCTTATTCTTCTAAGCTTAGGATTTGCACAAAAAACGGAAGCGCAGGTAAGGGTTGGCATTAATATTAATATTGGTGATCAGCCTTCGTGGAGAGTGCCGGGATATAATTATGTAGAATACTATTATTTGCCGGAGATAGAATGCTACTATTATGTTCCCCGTCACCAGTTTATTTACCTGTCAAATGGCAGCTGGATTTTCTCTTATTCATTACCTTTCAGGTACAGAAACTATAATTTGTACTCCGGCTACAAAGTGGTAGTAAACAGGCCGGATGCCTACAATTATTTCGAGCAGCATCGTCGCAAGTATGGCAGAGGAAATAATTGGAGAGACAACAATCGCCATGACAATGGAAATCATCGTGGCAACAAAGGATATCATCGTGGCAACCGATAAACTCTAATCATTTATAAACAGTGCATTTTAAAAGACCGCCCCTGTGGCGGTTTTTTAACGCCAATCAATAAATCATAGACATTATCAGCCAGAACTTTCTATCTCCCCCAATTCCTTTATTTTTGTCGCAAAGGGTTGGGTATGAAACTGTCGCATTTATCCGAAACATTGATCGGTTCTGAGATCGTGAAACTCGGTAGTGAAATAAAAGAAAAGATCCGCCAGGGTGACCGGATCTACAATTTCACTGTCGGCGATTTCGATCCCTCCATTTTCCCCATTCCAAAAGAACTGGAAGATGCCATAGTTGATGCTTATCGTAAACATTTTACCAACTACCCGTCCGCTGAAGGCAACCTGGATTTGAGGGAAGCCTTGCATTCTTTCATGAAAGACACAGAAGGATTAGATTATGGACCCGGTGAAATATTAGTTGCAGCCGGTGGCCGCCCATTGATCTATGCTATGTTCCGGGCCGTATGCGATAAGGGAGATAAGGTCATCTACGCTGTTCCCAGCTGGAATAATAATCATTACACTCATTTTGTCGGAGGCGAACACATTGTTATAGAAGCAAAAGCTGAAAATAATTTCATGCCGACGGCCGATGACATCCGTCCTCATATAAAAGAAGCTGCACTGATCTCATTATGCTCTCCCCAAAATCCAACGGGAACTACTTTTAAAAAAGAAGAGCTGGAAGCTATCTGTGACCTGGTGATTGCCGAAAATGCAAGGCGTGCTGAAGGCGAAAAAAAACTCTATGTAATGTATGACCAGATGTATTGGCACCTTACTTATGGCAGTATTCAGCACTACAATCCGGTTTCGTTGCGGCCGGCTATGAGAAACTATACCATCTACATTGATGCCATCAGCAAAGTTTTTGCCGCCACCGGTGTAAGAGTAGGATGGAGCGTCGGACCGGCAACTGTTATTAATAAGATGAAAGCCATACTGACCCATGTTGGCGCCTGGGCGCCTATGGCGGAACAAAAAGCCGTGGCAAATTATCTCAGCAACCGGGAAGGGATCAAAAAATTTCTTTCCAATTTTAAATCAGAAATAGAGGAAAGATTACGCCGTATTTATGATGGTTTTATGCAATTGAAAAACGAAGGCCTGCGGGTGGACGCCATCGCACCGGAAGCAGCTATTTATCTTACTATACAAATTGATCTGGTTGGAAAGAAAACCGGAGACGGAAAAGTATTGACTGACCAAAGTGAAGTAACAGCCTATATACTCAAGGAAGCCAAACTGGCTGTAGTTCCTTTTTATGCTTTCGGCGCCAGCCGCAGTTCGACCTGGTACCGCCTTAGTGTGGGTACCTGCAAAAAAAATGAGATTGATGAAATGATCGGGAAACTGAGAGAAGCATTGAAGAAATTGTCCTGACTAAAAGAACAGCTCATATTTTCCAAAAGGAACGGTTGCTTGTGGAATATTTTTCGTCAGGCTCAATTCGCCAACAACTCTTCAATCGGCAGCTCTACAATTATTTCGCAACCTTTGCCCGGTGCTGAATTCAAAATGAATTTTCCGGATAGTGATTCGGCTCTTTTTTTAATGTTGCGAAGGCCGATCCCGTTTTTTTGGGTCTTTGTATCGAAACCTTTGCCATTGTCGAATATCCGCATGTTAACAACATTGCCTGATATGGTAACTGCTACTTCGATAGCGCCGGCTTCTGAATATTTAAGGATATTTTTTACCTGTTCCTGCAAAATCCTGTATAAGTTTATCTGGACATTATCAGGAATGTCTGTTTCATTGAATTCATCAAAATGAAGGCCGATAGCAAAACGTTTATCCAAATTGATATTACACAACAGGTTTTCAAATATGTCTTTTAGTGAATTCTCTTTAGAAGTGGCGGGCACCAGTTGGTGTGATAGTTTCCTGATTTCATCAATTGCATTAGCAATATAGCCCCTGGTCATTTCAATAAATCCGGATGCTTTCTCTGGATCAATTCCTGGTACTTTTGCCATGCCAAGGGAAAGAAGTGAGCCTGCTAAAATCTGGTTTACATTATCATGAAGTTCCTCGCCAATATAACGGCGTTCTTCTTCCTGGGCATCTATAATCGCTTTTGAGATGCGCATTTCTTCCTGTACCTGGTGAGTAATATCCTGCATGGCCCCGATCATCCTGCACGGTTTATGGTTTTTATCAAAAATTACAAAAGCACGGTCAAATATATTTTTGTATGAACCATCGGCGGAGCGAAACCGGTAGGTTAATTGAAATTTTTCCAGCCCATTTTCAAAAATATCATCCAATGACTCAGTTATTTTTTGAAAATCATCAGGATGCACCCTTTCATTCCACCAGTCAATTACATTTTCCACTTCAGATGCCTGGTATCCGAACATTTTATTGATACCATCGTTGTACAGCATCTTATTATTTACCATATCCCAATCCCAAATGGTATCACTGGTGGCCCGGGCAAGTATATCATATCTTTCAAATGCTACCAACATCCGGGTTTCAGCATTTTTACGTTCAGTTATATCTTCTTTAATGGCAAGAAAGTTGATGATTGCGCCTTTCTCATTATAAATGGGGGATATTAATGCAGATTCCCAATAAAACTCACCATTCTTTTTTTTGTTATGAAACTCTCCCTGCCATTCAAGTCCCGAAGTAATGCGTTTCCACAGGCCTTTATATTCAATATCTGAAGTAAACCCTGATTTCAATATCCTTGGGTTTTTTCCAATCACCTCTTCCGGAGCATAGCCGGTTACGTTGATGAATTTTTGATTGACATATTGAATATTTCCATTTAAGTCGGTTATAACAACCGATGCAGGGCTTTGTTCTACGGCCTGGGAGAGTTGCTTTAGTTTTTCTTCTGCTTTTTTGCGTTCGGTGATATCTCTCACCACGCCGAGGTATTTGCCATCCGGCAATTTTTTAGAGTGCACTTCAACTTCTGCAGCGGTGCCATCTTTTCTTTTAAATCTTCTTTCGCGGATCACAGATTTTCCGGCAGCCAAAAGATCAAGCCGGATAGGGCTTGCAGCCAGGTCTTCCTTAAACAAAATATCGGGAAGAGACATATTTGTGAATTCTGTTTCTGTATAACCCAGCAGTTTAGAAGAAACCATGTTCACATCCAGGAAACGACCCGTTTCATCAAAAATAAAAATCGCATCCGCTGACTGGTCGAAGAATGAACGGAATTTTTCTTCACTCTTCTGCATTTTCTTTTCCGCTATTTTTTGTTCGGTAATATCCCTTGCATAACCCCGCACAATGGCGGTGTTTGTCCCTGTTACTTTCAATGAGTTGTTGTATTCCCAGATGCGAATCTCCCCTGAAAGGGTTTTTATCTTCATCAATCCATGTCCAAACCCATTCTTTTTGATACCGGTCATATAATTGTCGAACTCATTTTTTACATTGGAAGCCAGGAGATCCTTAATGTTCATGGATTGTTGCGGGTTAAATTTAAACCCGGTCAGTTTTTCCGCTGCGCTGTTCACTGAAAGGACATTTCCATCCAGGTCGTGTGTACATATTAAGTCAGAGATATTGTCAACAAGGTCCCTGTATTGTTCTTCGCTTTTCAATAGTTTTTCTGTTGCTTGTTTGCGTCGGGTAATATCACGGCCAATTGCTATAAAACGTCCATCGGAAAGCATCTGGGCTGTTATTTCAACAGGGACCTCCGTGCCACCGCTATGCAAAATATTTCTTTCCAGGAAAGTACGTTTGCCCGCCTGCAGTTCTTTATACATGATCGGTCTCAACAGGATCTCCTCCCGGGTAAATAGCTTACTTATCTTTTTATCACAAAGTTCTTCCGGCTTATAACCCAGCATACTGCATGCTATTGTATTGACCTCCAGAATATTTCCCGAAATATCAAATATGAAAATAGCATCGGAGGCCTGCTCCATGATGGAGCGGTATCTTTCTTCGCTTTCCTTGATTTTCTGTTCTGCTTTTTTTCGTTCAGTAATATTTTCAAAGGTCAGGCAGGCACCGGCAACCTCTCCTTCCCCACTAATGACGGGGTAAAGGGAGACATTAAAGGTTATTATTGAACCATCGGTCTGGGGATAAACAGATTCAAAATTGATCCTTTCTCCCTGCAGTACTTTTCCAAAATTTTTTCGTAATTCTTCTCTTCTGTAACCAGGAACGCTTAACAGCAGGTTCTCGCCTTTCTTTAACTCCCTGCCAAAGGAAAGGGAGTTAAAGTATTTGGTACGGTTGTTCAGTTCAAGTATAATACAGTTGGTATCCAATAATATCAGCCCCACCGAGGAGTTTGCAAAAATGGAATGAAGATGATCCTCAGATTGCTTCCGTCTTTCTTCTGACCGGGATAAATTGGCGGCATTGATGAACAGAATAATGGCCAATACAATAATAAGGACTATTATGAATACGGGAACACTTACATGGAAGTCATATAAACCCTTTTCTTCCCCTTGGAAAAGAATCCAGCCGGCTATAATGATAAAGACAAGGATAAAAAGGAAAGTATGTCGAAAAATCCTGCCGCCAGGGCTGTGGCTGCTGATCAGTTTCATTATTCCTTCTTCAGGTCGTGAAAACAAGACAGCAAGCATCAGGATTACAAAAGAAACTGAAGTGTGAAAAGCTATAGCGGTGTATTCTGAAATACCTGTTATTTGTTTTGTCCCGAACAAATAGCCAGCCAGGGTAAAAAAAGCGATAATTCCCGCTGTCAGGTGAAACCATTGAAATATGATCCATTTGCCTTTTTTAATGCCTGAAAAGAAAAAAGAAAAACCAAAAAGTATAAAACAAACAGCGGTTGCCGGCGCCATCCTCCCGGGTTTGGCTGTTCCTTTGATGATAAGATTATCCTTGAAAAGAAATTCATCTAACCCTGCATTGAAATGAAAAATATATTCCAGTAACGTAACGGCTCCCGCAAGAATAATGATCACGGAAAAGAGAGGAACAATGATATTTGCGGTGGCGCTTGTATTCTCCCGGTTTAATATGGCGGGGATAAGTCCTGCCAGCATAAAGCAGATGGCCGTATTGGCTTTCATGCTTATCCAGCCGGGAGAAATGCTTTTAAGTATGGAAATATTGCCGACCCATCCGATCAATACGATGAACCCGACCAATACAACTATAATGCTGAAAAGAAGAGATAGTTTTTTCAGCTTTGATGTAAGCTTTGGTTGGTTATAATTATTCACTTTGAACCTTTTGTGTGATTTACAAAACAACTGCAGTCCTTTTCCCGTGTCCGGTTTTTCAACGGACAATTTCTAATATTACTGCTGTGAAGATGCTCTTCAATTTATTTTATGACGATTTCCCCACTTTTAATTTTAAAATAAATTTGCCTGGCTCAACTCAATAAGATTATCCTCCTATGTGGTGTCGCTTGTTCCTGATCAATCAAATTTTGAGAATTGTAACAAATAATGAAATGATTATTGTTGTAAATATTTATGATTGAAATCATACAAAGTTGTCTTTTATTAAATGGTTGGGGATAAGTGTTTTTACTTATTGATGGATAATAATGCCGGGAAATTGTCGTAAGGAAAAGGCTGAAATAGACAGGACGAAGTTTAGTTCTTATTGATCAAAAACCGGAATGGCCTTAGCCGATAGCGAAAGGACTCGTTTAATATCTTTGTCTTTTTAGAAGTGATTCGGTTGCGGTCAACCAGTTCATTGGCTATACAAAATTGTTCGGGAGATTCTATGTAAAGAAATATCGTATGCAAACAATCCGCCTCCTGTTTGCTGATAAATTTTTTGTTGAAAAGCACTAACAGGTTACTGCTCTTGTTTTTCATCGGCAGAAGATTTAGTAGCCACTCATTCCTTTATGGCTGGGGCAACCGCAGTTCTTACCGCCTTTGCCTGTCCCGGAATAATAATTTTTATTGCACCCGGCAACTACCAGCATCCCTGCTACTAACAATAACATTGCTATTTTGTGGATCGTCTTCATAATTTGTCCATTGGACTCTCCGAAGGAGTCATTTGACCTTGCGGAGGAAGTTCTAAATTAAAACTATTTTACAAACAAATTAGTATCCTGGTTTGCAAAAACGGTAAAAAATTAACATGGATCAGTCTTTTAAGAAAAAAAAACCGGGAAAACCCCGAATTCTTGTCGCACCGCTGGACTGGGGCCTGGGTCATGCCACCCGTTGCATCCCTATCATCCGGGAGTTGCTGGCACAGGGCTGCGAGCCCTGGCTGGCCGGCGAAGGGGCCCAGGAAAGTTTGCTGAAAGAAGAATTTCCACAGCTTTCTTTCTTACAGCTGGATGGATACCGGATCAGGTATTCACGGTCGGCAGTTGGATTGCTGTTGAGCATATTCAGGCAAACCCATAAAATTCTCACAGCAATTAAAAAAGAAAATGCCTGGTTGAAAAAAATGATAGCTGAATATGATTTTGATGGGGTCATCAGTGATAACCGCTTTGGATTATATCATGCATCTGTTCCCTGTGTTTTTATCACGCACCAGCTGGCTATAAAAAGCCCGTTGGGCAAATGGAGTGAAAGGATCTTACAGAAAAGAAATTACAGGTTCATTAACCGGTTTACAACATGTTGGGTGCCGGACCTGAAAGGAAAAAATAATTTGGCAGGTCAATTATCACATCCCGGAAAAAAACCAAACATTCCGGTAAAATATATCGGACTGTTATCAAGGTTTGATTCTTACTCCCCTTTAGGGGATGGGGGCAAGAAAGGACATTTACTGATCATTCTCTCCGGGCCCGAGCCACAGCGGAGTGTCCTGGAAGATAAGATCATTAAAGAGATCGGTCACTATAATGGCACGGCGAGCATCCTTCGGGGCTTGCCGGGTTCATCATCGCTGATACCTTCTTCCAATATGATACATTTTTACAATCACCTTCCTGCTGATGAACTGGGTAAAGAAATGTTACATGCAGAATATGTGATCAGCCGCAGTGGTTACAGCACAGTAATGGATATAGTAACGCTGAAAAAGAAAAGTATCCTTCTGCCAACACCCGGGCAAACCGAGCAGGAATATTTATCCAAATACCTCTCTGAGAAAAAAATTGCTTTTTGTATCTCACAAAAAGAATTTTCCCTGGCTGATGCGTTGGCAAAAGCCAAACAATTTGTTTACCATTTTCCCGAAATCAATACCGGGCAGGTTCTGCAGCAGGTTGTTTCAAATTTCATTTCATCCCTTGTAAAAGAGTAGCTGCTGCTTGTTTATCTTTACCGGATAAATTATTTTTCTGCAAAGCAATACCAGGGCACATATCGCAGTTCTGCTTACTAATATCTTTTTTACCGCCAACTACAGCCTTGTCAAGTATGTTTCACCTTCTCATGTTGGGCCCTATGGGTTGAATATTCTGCGGGTCGGCATCAGTTTATTATTGTTCTGGCTCGTATGGACGATGGGCAAAACAAAACCCGGGATAAAAAAAGAACACCTGGTACGTTTTATACTCTGCGGGGTAACCGGCGTTGCTGTCAACCAGACGCTTTTTATCAAAGGGCTGACGATGACCTCCACCATTCATGCTTCCTTACTGATGCTTTGCACACCCCTGCTGATCACTTTACTTGCTTTCTGGATCTTGAAAGAAAAAATAACATGGTCAAAAGCAGCAGGG
>JBGPKR010000094.1:0-12469 GCA_041486045.1 Chitinophagaceae bacterium
GATTTATAATTGCTATTTCCAAAGCCAAAATAAATAGTTCCCTTTTTAAATTCACCATTATCATATTTTTCTTCAGCAAATAGCGTTAGTCGGAGCGTACGAGTGTCGATATACACGTATTTCCAGTTGCCGTGCCGTTTCCCGTTCTTGAATTGACCCTCCAGCATGCAATTCAATAGATCATTTTTGTAGTTCATTGGCAGGAAGAACTCACCTGTTCCGTCTTTTGTCAGCATTTTTCCTGTTGAATCCCTGAATTCATGTACAATGAAGTTTATTCCGTCACCCTCATACTCCACTCTTATCTTTGGATCTCCATTCTTAGTAAAATATTCCCATTCACCTTTCATGAAGTTATTATGATAATGGCCTTGAGATTGTACTTTGCCATTGGGATGGTAAAATATAAAAATGCCATCTTTCTTGCCTATCTCATTGTAGGTACCATCCATTTCAAGAGTATCATTGATACTATAGTCCAGTACCCTTCCGAAATAATGAAGGGGAGGGTCAGTTGTGAATTTGCCGATCCGATAATGTTTGGCAAAAGGCTTTTCGCAGATCTGCCACTGTGAATTGAAATAGATGGTATCCAGCTGTGCATGAAGAAAATAAGGAAAGGCAAGGCAACAGATGGCAAAAAGACATGAGCAACGATACCGCCACATTTTCATTAAATTTTTACATCTCCGCAAAATATTTATGGAAATAAGGGATGGTCTCAATTCCTTTATAATAATTCTCAATATTATACTTCTCGTTGGGTGAATGGAGGTTGTCTGTATCCAACCCAAAACCCATAAAGACGATCTTTACTCCTAATTCTTTTTCCAGGATGGAACAAATAGGGATGCTTCCACCACCACGCACCGGAATAGGTTTTTTCTTAAACGTTGTTTTCAATGCTTTGGCTGCAGCGAGGTAACCTTTGCTGTCGATCGGCGTCACGTAAGGTTCTCCGCCATGATGCAATTCTGCTTTTACAGTTACAGAAGGAGGAGCGATCGATTTAAAATAACTCAGCAACAATTCTGTGATCTTATGTGAAGATTGATTCGGGACTAACCTTGCTGAAATCTTTGCATAGGCTTTAGAAGGTAATACCGTTTTTGCTCCTTCACCGGTATAGCCACCCCAGATACCATTCACTTCTATGGTCGGGCGGACGCCGGTTCTTTCATAGGTAGTAAATCCTTTTTCCCCCCAGAGTTCTTTTACACCCAGTTCATCCATGTATTCCTGTTCATTGTAAGGAGCTTTTCTTAATAATTTTCTTTCCTCTTTGGTAGGTACGGCCACGTCATCATAAAATCCCGGAATGGTGATATGATTTTTCTTATCATGGCAACCGGCGATCATTTTGGCTAATATCGTGATAGGATTTGCAACGGCTCCGCCATAGGTGCCGCTATGCAGGTCGCGGTTGGCGCCTGTAACTTCCAACTGGATATAGGAAAGACCACGCATACCAATATCCAGCGAAGGATTTTCCATACTTAATAATGAGCTATCACTGATCAGGATCACGTCAGTTTTCAAAAGATCTTTATGCGCAGCAACAAATTTTCCGAGACTGGGTGAACCTACTTCCTCTTCTCCTTCAATGAGGAATTTAATATTGGTGGTCATCGTGTTGGTCTTCACCAATGTTTCCAATGCTTTTACATGCATATAAAATTGTCCTTTATCATCGGCAGAACCACGGGCAAATATTTTTCCATCAACGATTGTTGGTTCAAAAGGAGGGTTGGTCCAGAGTTCCAATGGTTCGGGTGGCTGCACATCATAGTGGCCATACACCAGCACCGTGGATTTGGATGGGTCAATTATTTTTTCTCCAAATACAAGAGGATGACCATCTGTAGCCATCACTTCTGCTTTATCGCAACCGGCATCCAGTAAACTGTTCTTAACGGCGTCGGCACATTTCTGCATATCAGCTTTATGTTCGCTTTTTGCGCTAATGGACGGAATGCGGAGCAGGTCCAGCATTTCATTTAAAAAACGGTCTTTGTTTTTTTCCTGGTAGTTTTTCCAAGTTTGTGACATAGTATTTGTTTATGGGTTGATTGTTGATTAACGGCTAATGGCTAACAGCTAACGGCTAATAGCTCATAAAGCGAAGGTAAGAAGGAAGTGATTATTCCTCTTCTCCGTGTTTATTCTTAACAGTTACCGCTTTTGAGACCATTTTGCTTCCGAACCGTTCTTTAATATTATCCACTGCTTTGTAAAGCTGAAGCTTCCCTGCATTGTTTTCAAACAAACTCATCTGCATGGTAAAAGGGATCAACTGGCTGAAACGGACACCAAGCAGACGAACCTGTCTTCCTTTCTGGTATGATTTATTGAACAGGTCCTTTACTTTTGCTATCAGCACATCATCCAATGCCGTATAATCAACTGTCTCCTGTCTCGACATGGTTTCAAAATCGGAGTAACGGATTTTCACGGTCACACAGCCGGTCATTTTTTCATCTTCTCTTAATCCATAACAGGTTTTTTCTGTAAGTCTCACTAATTCTTTATGCAGGAAATCAATATCGGTGTAATCGCTGTCAAAGGTATTTTCATGACTCATGCTCTTTTGCTCCCAATCCGTGGTTATCTCCGTGCTGCCGATGCCATGTGCTTTATGCCAGAGAACCTCGCCCCATTTACCGGCATACTTTTCCATGAGCTCAATGGGAGTTTTAGCAATGTCTTCTATTTTATAAATGCCAAAGCTTTTTAATTTCTCTTCGGTTTGTTTACCTACGCCGTTTATCTTTTCAATGCCCAACGGCCAGAGGAAATCTTTTTCTTTTCCGTGGGGGATTTCAAGAAAACCATTTGGCTTTGCTTCATTGGTGGCCATCTTGCTGATGAACCGGGCAGAAGATAGCCCACAGGAGATCGGCAATCCTGTTTCTTTAATGATCAGTTGTCTCAAATCTTTTGCATATTGGCTGGCGCCAAAAAATTTATCCATGCCGCTAAGATCAATGTAGAATTCATCAATACTGGCTTTTTCAAACAGCGGAACTTTGGAAGCGATGATTTCCGTCACCCATCTTGAATATTTACTGTACTGGTCACGGCTTGCATTGGTAACAATGGCTTGTGGACAAAGCTGAAGCGCTTTCTTCATCGGCATAGCAGAATGAATGCCGAATTTTCTTGCTTCATAATTGCAGGCTGCTACCACACCCCGCTCGTATCCGCCAACCAAAACGGGTTTGCCTTTCAGCGAGGGGTTATTAAGAATTTCTACTGAAACAAAAAAGGAGTCGAGGTCGAAATGGGCAATATGTCGTATTTTGTTTTCTGACATTAAACCAAAGTTACTTAAAGCTGTATGAACCTTGAATGGCTTAAAACCGGTATAGGACCGCTGAAAGATCTGCTGACTTTCCTGACCAAAGAAAGCAAAACAAATGATGTATTGAAAAAACAGTTCCTTCGTGAATTGCGAAATAACCTGAATATCTTTCACAATGCTTTTCTTAATAATGTTTCAGCAGATGTAATGATAGATATGCTGAGCAACGAGGTTATCAAAAAAGCTGTGGAGAATAATTTCAGGTTCAAAAAGCTGAAACCCGGCAGTATTGAACCTTATCATGTATCCGAAGACCGCAATAAAAAATACATTGGTTGGGATGCAGAGAAACTTGTAGATAAGATTGATGAAAAAATTGAGGAGCTTAAGAATATTAAAAAAATGAATGCCAACAGCGTCGAAAAAGTAAAGAATAATGTATCCATGATGCTGAGTAATCTTTATTACAGGATGAAGTTGCTGGCCGATTTTATAAAAGGACCAAAGTAGGCTCATGTTTGCCCCGAAACAACAGGTGCTTAAGCTGATGAAGCTGAAATAAACAATCATATTTTTCATTTTAAAAGGCTGCCAAAGACAGTCTTTTTTTTATGCCTAAAATTTTTTTTTGATGCGGATATCACTGAATAACAGCGTCGTTTCAATAGGTTATGCTTCATAAAGACCAAAAAAATATGATGAATCGTAAGTTTACTCTTGCACAGTGCGGGATTATTCCTCATTTTGTGGTCGTAAGAATAGCTAGTAATTTCTTACTTCGAATCCAAATATCCCCGGGAAAGTACAGTGTAAACTTTGCATCCCGGGAAGAACAAAGTATCACCTTCTTAGTTAGAGACATCGCAGCAAATATTGGGGTAGTTATAACTACATATAGAATAGTTATAGCATGCCACCGAATATTTTCCTGTTCAAGTCGAAATAATCCGTGTTTCAATATTTAAAGTTTAACTCTATGAAAAAAATCTACATCACTCTTCTTTTACTGCCCGTCGGTTTAAGAATGAATGCGCAATATGGTCCTGTTTGTCCTTTACTGGGCGATCTTTGCTCGTATCATATGATATTTACCAATGGAAGCGTGGATGCCAACTGGCAGGGAGGTAGAGGGTTTGTCGGAAATGTAGCTATTAACGGTATAACGGCGTCTGAGCATACGTCCGGGTCTACCCCTTATTCCGGCACGTTGATTACCAATGATAGTTCATTGGGAGCCTGGCAGAATATAATTAATACAAATGCATTGCAGGCTTCCTTTTCATTAAATAACACCGAGCTTCTGTCTATGCTTGCAACGAACCTGGAGAATACATTTAGCATGATCAACGCAATGCCTGTAACACCTGGTTATGCAGCAAGATCGGCAGCCTCGCTGAATAATTTGAATACCCAGAACGGGATAGGCCAGACAATTGTTATTAATATCAAAAGCGGTTTTACCGTGTCAAACAAAATTCACATTACCGGGGATGCCACCGATCTTTTTATTTTCCGCTGGGACAATGATGCAAATCCTGCCAATGGATATAACGGCCAGGTAAAATTCAAAAGTGGGGGAGCATTTGTACCACTTGGCGATTTAAACGCTTCAAATTTTGTTCATGTTGCCGGGGATATCAGCTCCAGTGGGGGTGGAAGCACGCCTCCCGCTCCTTATCCACAAGGGCCCCGTTACTATAATGGTACCGGAGCTTTGATCGAGGACGGTTTCGATTTTAACGGTGGCGGTTTCTTTACTGGTTACTGGCTGACAACAGGAGCACCCACTATTTTTCCTGCTAACCAACAGCCTTATGGACCGACTTCCTCATTAAGCGATGCAGTATTTGTAGGCGGATGGTACTCCAAGACCACTAAATTTAGTATAAGCTCATGTGGCAGCGGTGGGGTATATGTGAATGGTTGTATGTCAAGAAAAAGCAGCACTGGAGAAATTCCTGTTGAAAAGGTTGAAGAGAATACAACAGCTTTCAGTGCAACCCTCCTGTCCAACCCCTCTGTTAGTGATTTTACGTTACGTGTCAACACCAGTAGCCAGGAACCGGTATCGATGCAATTAATGGATATGTCTGGAAAATTAATAAGTGTGATTAACCAGAAAGGAGGAACAACCTATACCGACTTCGGGTCTAACCTTTTGACAGGAACATATATTATCGTTGTAAAACAGGGAAACAACCGCAAGGTGGTAAAACTGATGAAACTGTAATTAAATAGATTCATTCTTGTTTATCAGGGCTGTCATTGACAGCCTTTTTTTAGGCCTGTCCTAAATAGACTTCCAATAAACCATCCGGTAATTCAACCAGTACTTGTTTTTTTGTATGATCAATCTTTTGCAATGAATCATCGTGTAATGGTATCAGCACTTCTTTGCCTTTTATTTCCAAACGACAAAGTAGCTGGTGGGGTTGTTCGATGAGCTCCAATATTTCTCCAAGAGATTCTTTGTTATTAATAACGGCATAACCTAATAAAGAAGCGGGCGCATTTTTAGCAGCAAATTTTTTAAAGTCAGCTTCGGTCAGCCATACTTTTTTTTGAGAGAGCTTCATCGCTGCTTCCCGGGTATTGACGCCTTCGAGTTTTATACAGACCTCATCATCGGATTTGATCTTTGTAGTTTCAATAAACCAGGGGATGAAAGAATTCTTCTTTTCTTCAATAAAAATAGCCTGCAAACCTTTCAGGGAAGTTTTCTTTCCCAGTTCATGTTTGAGAAGCAATTCTCCTTTGAGTCCATGTACAGCAACAAATCTTCCTATTTTAAAATATTCAATCATGCCCCCATCCCCTAAAGGGGTGTTTAAAATTGATTTTATTTGAAATTATTATTTGCAATCAAAGCTATTCTTTAATTAAGAAAAGTTGATGAATAATGAAAGCTGTATTCCTCTTTAGGGGATAGGGGCAAAAAAATCCCGGCTATAAAACCGGGATTCAAGAACTTTCAACTGGGGTTATTATCCTTCAGCACCGCCTTCACTTTCTGTCTTCCTTTCGGGTCTGCGACCCGGCATGGGACGTCTGGCTCTTTTGTTGCGGTAAGCATCTTCCTGGCGTTTTTTCATTTGTGCATCGTGTTCTGCCGTCCATTTGGTGAATTTCTCCATGGCCGCTGCATCATCAAACAGACCCAGCTTCACACCACGAAGCAGGTGTTTGAGGTATAATACTCCTTTGAAGCTCAGAATACGGCGAACCGTGTCGGTGGGTGTAGCACCTTTGCTCAGCCATTCCAAAGCTTTCTGACGATCAAGCTGAATGGTAGCCGGAACGGTCAGTGGATTGTAAGTACCTAATTTCTGGATGAATTTGCCATCGCGGGGGGCCCGGGAGTCGGCAATTACGATGAAATAAAAGGGTCTCTTTTTGGACCCGTGTCTTTGAAGACGGATTTTGGCTGACATTAAATAGACATTTAACGTTGTTAAACAATAATTGTTAGTTCCGGTGGAAACCGGACAGCAAATATAGTAAGAAAGTCCGAAGTCGGAAGCCGGGAGTCCGAAGCCTGTAATAATTTTTAGTCTTTTCTTCTGGAAAGGCGGATTTTGGCTTTAATCGGGATGATCTGCGGACTTCCTGACTCCCGACTCCAGACTATTTCTTCATTCCCGGCATCATTTTGCCCATCATCGGCATTTTATTCATGTTCTTCATCATTCCCCGCATCTGTTCAAATTGCTTCATGAAATTATTAACTTCCTGGATGTCTTTACCGGCGCCTTTGGCAATGCGTTTTTTACGGTTGGTATCAATCAGATCCGGGTCAGCTCTTTCTGCGGGGGTCATGGAGTTGATCATCGCCTCTATGCCTTTGAAAGAGTCTTCTTTAATGTCTATATTCTTTATTTGCTTGCCCATACCCGGTATCATACCCATCAGGTCTTTCATGTTACCCATTTTTTTGATTTGCTCCAGTTGCATTTTAAAATCCGAAAAATCAAATTTGTTCTTGCGGATCTTTGCTTCTAATTTTTTAGCTTCAACTTCATCAAATTGCTCCTGCGCTTTTTCCACTAAACTGGTAATGTCACCCATTCCGAGGATTCGCTGTGCCATCCTTTCCGGATAGAACACATCCAGAGTATCCATTTTTTCCCCGCTGCTGGTAAACTTAATGGGTTTGTTGACGGTGTATTTTATTGAAAGAGCCGCCCCGCCTCTTGTATCTCCATCCAGTTTGGTCAGCACAACACCGGTGAAATCCAGGCGGTCATTAAAGGCTTTGGCCGTATTCACAGCATCCTGCCCGGTCATACTATCCACCACGAATAATATTTCCTGCGGATTGACTGCATTCCTGATGTTGGCCACTTCATTCATCATCACTTCATCTATGGCTAAGCGGCCGGCGGTATCAATAATGACCACATTTTTGTTTTTACTCCTGGCTTCTTTGACCGCATTCCGGACAATGGCAACTGCATCTTTGTTTTCTTCTTCAATATGCACATCAACGCCGATCTGTTCACCCAGCACCCGCAATTGCTCCATGGCAGCAGGACGGTAGATATCTGCTGCTACCAGCATGGGAGAGAGGCCTTTCTTTGTTTTCAGGTAGTTGGCCAGTTTACCGCTGAAAGTGGTTTTACCACTACCCTGCAAACCGGCAATAAGTATAACCGCGGGATTTCCTTTTGCATTGAAAACAGCCTCCTGCCCACCCATCAGTTCAGCCAGCTCATCATTTACGATTTTCACCATCAACTGGCCGGGAGATAAGGCATTAATTACTTTTTCACCCATCGCCTTGTCCTTCACTTTGTCGGTAAACTCTTTGGCGATTTTATAATTTACATCCGCATCAACCAGTGCCCGGCGGATCTCTTTTACCGTCGCGGCAATATTTATTTCTGTAATACGACCCTGGCCTTTTAAGTTCTTAAAGGCGCTTTCTAATTTTTCCTGTAAGCTGTTGAACATTATTCACATTTTTTTTCACTGTCACACAAAGAAAAAGTGAACATCAAATGTTCACCTTTTTTAAAGAATTGCAAAGATACTGCTTCGCTCTTGGGAGAAATGATATTTTTAACTTTCTTTCAGAGTGGAATTTTACGCTGTTAGCGAAATTCCCTGCTTCTGTTCTATACTATTAAATTGTCTGAAAGAGCTTCGCAGTACAATGTAGAAGTGTAAAGTTTTATGTCAGTCAGAATTTTTTATTAATTAAAGAATCAGTAATCTAAATAGGTTCTGAGAAGTTTGCACCGGTTAGAGGCCTTTAACTTGGTAATGGCCTTATCCTTGATCTGTCTTACTCTTTCCCGGGTCAGGCTGAATCTTACTCCTATATCTTCCAGGCTCATGGGATGATCAACGCCAATACCGAAGAAAAAACAGATCACCTCTTTTTGGCGTTCGGTCAGTGTTTTTAGCGACCTGTCAATTTCGGTTTTTAAAGATTCGTTGTGAACCAATTGGCCATCCGTTTTGTCTGCATTCATATTTTCCAGCACATCAATCAGGGTATTTTCTTCGCCTTCAGAAAGCGGCGAGTCCATACTGACATGGCGGCCATTGATCCCGAGGGTGGCAGATACTTCCTCAATATCCATTTCCAGTACTTCAGCCAGTTCTTCGGCTGATGGCTCCCTTTCAAACTGCTGTTCCAGCAGGGAATAAGCTTTATGAATACGATTGGTTAGTCCCACTTTATTAAGTGGAAGACGAACAATGCGGGATTGCTCGGCCAGTGCCTGCAGAATGCTTTGTCGGATCCACCAAACGGCATATGAAATGAATTTAAATCCCCGGGTTTCGTCAAAACGCTGAGCGGCTTTGATCAGACCGACATTCCCTTCATTGATCAGGTCAGGCAGTGACAGTCCCTGGTTTTGGTACTGTTTTGCCACTGATACCACGAAACGAAGGTTGGCCTTGGTCAGGCGGTCCAAAGATTTCTGGCATCCTTGTTTGATAAGGGTAGCTAACCTTACCTCTTCTTCAGGGGTAATGAGTTCGACTTTGCCGATCTCCTGCAGGTACTTTTCTAAGCTTTGGGACTCACGATTGGTGATAGACTTCGTGATCTTGAGTTGTCTCATGCTCATAGGTATGGGTTTAAATGGTGTATTTTAAGGGTTAAGAATTATAAGATTGATCCGCTTATGACTCTAAAAATACCCACCACGGCGTCATTGGTTGTTCAGAACTTATTGAACTTCAAGGCAATTTAGCTTAATTCCCCCTGCCAGCCAAATAAATTTTGACAACCTTTTAACGATTATATATAACATTTATTTTACCGGGTTCAACCCGGTTTGAAATAAGGGGAAAAATAAACCACAAAATAATTTGCCGCAATGATTTATTTTCTATTATTGCAACAATCGCAATGGTTTTGACGAAAGAAGAAGAATGAGTAAACAATTATACACTTTAGAGTACCCGGTTCGCTGTTCACCGTCTATCCTGTTCGAGTTTTTGTCAACTCCGGCAGGGCTGGGAGAGTGGTTTGCTGATAAAGTTGATGAAAGAGACAATATCTTTTACTTTGGCTGGAACGGGGCTTTTGAAAAAGCCGATTTGGTAGAGAAAGAACACGATAAATATATCCGCTTTCACTGGATCACTTCTCCCAAAGAAGAATATTTTGAATTCCGCATCGATAAATCAGAAATTACCAACCAGACGATCCTGATCATAAAAGATTTTGCCGAGAAAAAAGAGATGAAGGACCAGATTTCGTTATGGGATCACCAGGTAAAAGAACTTTTTCACCGCCTGGGTGGTTAATCAGCCAGCATTTCAATTATTTCTTTGAAGTAACCCTGCAGCATTTCTTCTGCAGCATCCCATTGCTGCAATGAGATTTTATTGGCCAGCTTGATAAAAGATTTTTCCCGGACCAATTTTTCAAAATCATTTTTACTCAATTCAGATATCAGCGTATAATTGTCTGGCTCAAAATGATGCTCCCATTGGTCTTCATTGATGTAGCAATAATATCCTTTTTCTTTCATGGCCCGGTAAGCAACAATTAATTTTTCTTCTGCTTCTTTTTTATAAATGCCGGAAAGCTGAAGTGTAACACTGAAAAAATTACCCCACCAGAACATGGTCCTGACAGCAAAAATGTTTGTATGCTCAAATAACCGGGGATAGTCAAGTATTAAGTAAGGGAGTCCTTTGTAGTTTTCTCCTTTGGAAATTTTGGGTGATGACCCCGGGACTTTTACCGGCAACCCCGCTGCATGTAATGCTAAATACTGTTGCTGTTTTACCTGCAAGTCTCCCAATAACCGGTTTACTTTTTTAAGAATGGCATTCTTTGTTAAAATCAGGTCAGCATTATTAACCAGTTCCATCTCGGTTTGCGAAAGCCTTATTTTTGCCTGATTCATATTTTAAAGATAAGTGTTCAAAAAATTAGATATACTAATTATCAAAGCCTTTGTCGGGCCTTTTGTAGCCACGTTCTTTATTACGCTGCTTGTACTTGTCATGCAGTTCTTCTGGCTGTACATTGATGATTTTGTCGGGAAAGGCCTTCCTACAAGAATTATCTTTGAATTTATCTGGTATCAAAGCGCTGTACTGGTGCCGCTGGCATTACCATTAGCCATCCTGCTTTCTTCGTTGATGACCTTTGGCAATCTCGGTGAAAGTTTTGAACTGGTGGCCATCAAATCGGCGGGTATTTCATTGCTGCGGTTTATGCGGCCCTTGTTTTTTATTTCACTGTTCATTTGCGGCATTGCTTTTATGTTTTCCAACTATATCATCCCGGTGGCTAACTTAAAATCAAGGACGCTGTTGACAGATATTGTGTATGCAAAGCCATCTTTTGACCTGAAGGAAGGAGTGTTTTATGACAAGATCAATGGATTTGCCATTAAAATAGGGAAGAAAGAAGCCAACGACAGTGTGATAAGGGATGTGATCGTGTATGAGCAGGGCAATCCTCTGCAGGATAATTTCATTATTGCCAAAAGCGGCGTCATGCGGGTTACGGAAAACAAAAGGTTCCTGGAGTTTGACCTGAAAGACGGCTGGCGATACCAGGAAAGAGGCGACAACTATTCCGGCGGAAACACAGAATTTATCCGGTTTAGTTTCAGTGAATACAAAAAACAATTTGACCTCAGTTCATTCCAGATAAACTGGACACCGGACAGTGTGAATAAGAACAATGAAAAAATGTTCAGCATGCGGCAACTGGTGAAAGCCATTGATTCGCTGGAAAAAGAAATCAGCGGAATAAAGAACCAGGCAGACGCCGAATTGGTCCGGCTGGTTCCATTTGCAGGTAAGCTTGATACAATATGGGCAAAAAAATCCTTGCCTGATTCAGTCAACGGGAACCTGGTGAAAAATTTTGATCAGGTATTACCTGATTCTGCCCGAATAAGCATTAACCAAAAAGTGCAAAACCTTGCTTCTTCACTCCGGATGAGTACTGAATCATATATGCTGACACTGAAGGATAAAGAAAGGAATTTGCGCAAGCATAAAATTGAATGGCACCGGAAAATCAGTTTATCTCTTGCCTGCCTGGTTTTGTTCCTGATTGGCGCCCCGCTGGGTTCTATCATCCGCAAAGGCGGCCTGGGCACCCCCCTGATATTTGCTATCATTTTCTTTATGGTATTTTATTTTTCCAGCACCACGGGTGAAAAATTTGCCAAGGAAAACACCCTGACTCCCTTTACCGGCATGTGGATGGCCACTTTTATTTTGTTGCCGATAGGCCTTTTTCTTACCTATAAAGCCATGAGAGACTCCCGTCTTTTCAACACGGACTCTTATAACCGGGCGGCCCGTTTTATCGGCCGGCTTTTTGGAAAAAAGACAATAGAGTAAGTTTTACATGTCTTAAATTTTTTTCAGGCAAAAACCATTAATCATACCATGCTGGCATGCAGGGGCAATTTTATTTCTGTATTTTCGGTCAGCAAAAAACAATATCATGAGATTTCTTTTTTTTATTTGCCTGGCAGCTTTTTTACCTGGTTGTAATTCATCTTCAACCAGGAAAGACCCCAACCAGGCGATGGATGACACTGCCCGGATGAATAACCCTGCAGCCAATACAGCACCGGCTGTTGCTATTGAGCCGGTGAAACTAACTGCAGCGCAACTGCCCTCATCCATTAAGTTTAAGGGAAAACTTTTTGAAGCCTGGCAATGGACAGATAA
>JBGPKR010000095.1:0-12467 GCA_041486045.1 Chitinophagaceae bacterium
ACTGATAAAGGCAGCATGGCCTGATTCTATTCAACGTAAAGCATTTTTCGATAAACAAAATTCATTCTATACTACCCTGCATTCTGATGAGATCCGCACGATTGCCCCCAATACAAAGATCTTTCCTGCAGATACCGCTATGCATATT
The DNA here is from genome assembly GCA_041486045.1 of Chitinophagaceae bacterium. GTDB lineage: Bacteria > Bacteroidota > Bacteroidia > Chitinophagales > Chitinophagaceae > JJ008. The sequence goes on from JBGPKR010000095.1 coordinate 149, forward strand.
TATTATATACGCACCTCACACCGGGCGTTTCCGGCAGATGCAAAACCGGGAGAGTTTCAGCAATTAATGACTGAATATGCGCAGAATGTCATACAAAAAAATAGCCTCGTCAAAGGTTACTATCCGTCCCGTCACTTCTGGGGTGCAGATAGTCGTGAATTTGTCGAGGCATTTGTGTATAGTTCATTGGCGGATATGGAGAAAACAGCAGCAGCCAATGAAGCCCTGGTAAAGGCACACTGGCCTGATGAAGCTAAACGCAAAGAGTTTTTTAGTAAGCTCAATAAGTACTTTGAAAACTGGCATGGCGATGCTCTCTACAGAAACGTACCTGTGCTTCGCAAATAAATAGAATAAAGAGACTGCTTCGGATTTCTAATCACATTAGATAACAATATTGAAAGATTAACAAAGGAACATCATGAACAGTCTCTTTATTTAATTCTCCGCCCTGGCGGCTGTTCCCTCTCAACTCATCATCCCCGGGGCCTCCTGAAAAAGAGGCACAAAATGTGCAGGAGATCTGTGGCTTTTTTTCTTTCCCGGCACTATCTTATATTTAATTACGATTTCTCAAAAATACCTCTTCATAAATCAAATTAGCATGAACAGATATAAGCAAAAATGGTTGCTGCTTTGTTACACATCATTGCTTTTTATATCGTGTAAAAACAAGAATGAAAATCAATACAAGGATAGTATCGCTTCAATGAACCTGAAAAGGGGAGAAGTTGTTACCTGCGGACCGGAGGAAGGGCAATTTGGTGAAATTTCTTTTACAGCCACCGTTCCCGAAAAACTCAGACCCGATTTTAATAACGCTATTGCCCTTCTTCATTCTTTTGAATATGATGAATCAGAAAAAATGTTTGCAAAAGTTATTGACCAGGCACCTGATTGTGCCATGGCTTACTGGGGAGTGGCTATGTCTGTTTTTCATCCGCTTTGGGCTCTTCCTTCTCCGGCCGAACTGGAGAAAGGTATGAAAGCAATTACGATCGCCCGGTCAATCAATAATAAAACAAAAAGAGAATCGGATTATATTGAAGCCATTGCCAGGGTCTACGAAAATCCGGACCAGCTTACCTATCGCAGCCGTGTTTTAAATTTTGAAAAGGCAATGGAACAAATTTATCTTACTTATCCTGATGATAAAGAGGCCCCTGTTTTTTATGCCCTGGCACTGAATGCCGCTGCCGATCCAGCCGATAAGACCTATGCCAGGCAAAAAAAAGCCTTTGGCATATTAAATGCGATATTTCAACAGGAACCTCTTCATCCGGGGATCGCTCATTATATCATTCACAGCTATGATTATCCCGCTCTTGCTGAAATGGCTTTACCGGCAGCAAGAAAATATGCATCTATTGCACCTGCATCTGCGCATGCCCAGCATATGCCTTCTCATATTTTTACACGGTTGGGTCTTTGGGATGAATGTATCCATTCAAACCTGGTTGCTGCTGCTTCAGGAAGATGTTATGCCGAACAGGCAAAAATAAAAGGGTCATGGGATGAGGAACTTCATGCATTGGATTATCTCGTTTACGCTTATTTACAAAAAGGAGAGGATAGTCTTGCAAAAGAACGGGTGGATCACCTGAAAACTATTACTGAAGTTTCTCCTTTGAATTTTAAAGTTTTTTATGCTTTTGCTGCCTCGCCTTCCCGGTATTTCCTGGAGAAAAGAATGTGGAAAGAAGCAGCTGACATGGAAATATATCCTCCTGGTTTCCCCTGGGAAAAATTTTCCTGGCAAAAAGCGATCATTCATTTTACAAGATCGCTTGGCGCTGCACACATGGGTAAAATGGATGAGGCAAAAAAGGAACTGGAAAATTTAAGATCACTTTATGTTGTTTTGAGTAAAGAAAAAAATATGTCAAGAGAGGCGGCACAGGTAGCAGTGCAGATCAATTCATCAGAAGCATGGATACAATATAAAGAAAGGAACAATGACAATGCATTAAAATTAATGAAGGCTGCCGCAGATATGGAAGACGGAACGGAAAAACATCCCGTTACACCCGGAGAAATAATCCCTGCCCGTGAGTTGTTGGGAGATATGTTACTTGAAATGAATAAGCCGGCATTAGCGCTTGAAGCTTACAAGTCTGTACTGGAAACACATCCCAACCGGTTTAACGGGCTTTACAGTGCCGGGCTTGCAGCAGAAAGATGCGGTAACAAAGAGGAAACAACTCTCTATTTCCAAAAATTGCTGAATAGTATTGGCGCATCAAATTCCAAACGAAGTGAACTGCAAATTGTAAGATCATTCTTAAATGCCCGCTGATATTTCCGCCCTGGCGGGTGTCCGGTAAAATTTATTCGCAGCGGGTCTCCCGGGTGGGGCCTGTTGCAATTCAGGCAATTTGATATATTTTTAAGCTGTGAAGCCCGGGGTAGTGATAAAGTTTGAGCCGCTCCATCCTTAAACCTTGTCATATGAATTCCTTTTTTAAAAAGCTGATAGCAGACATCGGGAATATAAAAAACCTTCCCTTTGCATTCCTTGCCTTTTTACTGGCGCTTCTCGACCCGATCAATAAGCTGGTAAAGCTTTTCAAAGAGCTTCCGCTGGTGATCGTGATAAGCGGGATCTATCTCGCCATCCTGCTCGTTTGGTTACATATAAAGATCACAAAAGAAATACCCGCAGACGAAAAGGGGAAAAAAAAGAAACCGGGCCAGGCTGATCTGCCCAATCGCTTTAATGACAAAGAAAGAAAGAGAGCAAACTATTTCTTTCTTATCGTTTCGATCCTGTTTGCAGTATACCTTGGATACTGGATCACCGGGGAGCTGAAAAAAAAGAAAGAGAAAGAAAGCATCGCAAGAGAAAAGGCAAAAGCACAGCAGGAAACTAATGCGAAAATAAATATCCTGACAGCATTTTTCAGCAGTAAGTATGATGAAGATCATTTTTCCAAATCACTTATTGCAAGACTCAAAGAAGAGCTTGAATCAGCCAATCTTGACGTGATAAACAAGAGGGACAGTAGTTATCTTGAAGATATTACCGGTGTCGAAAAAAAGATAGCGGACAGGATAAAAAAAATCGGCTTTTCAAAAGGGATCTATAATTATGGAGACTATGACCCGCAGGAAAAACACCTTGTATTAAGAATTCTAATCCACAATTTAGATAGTTGTATCAGCATCGGGAGTTCACAGTTGCCGGATAAGGATTGTCTTATCAGCATGGAAAAGGATATCAGAATAGAATACAAGGATAAAATTGACTCAACAGCCGGGCTGATCGTAGCTATTTTACTGCAGAGCCAGAAAAAATATGCAGCGTCACAGGAGATGCTTAAAAAATTATCTGAGCAGGATGTGCTGATATCTGCCGATTCAAGATCTGCTATTTATAAACTGCAGGCCAATAATGAAATGGGCGAAGGCAATTTCGATAAAGCTATCGCATTTTATAACCAGGCACGTGAGATACAACCCGCAAACAACAAGCTGAAATTCAATAATGCGGTGGCTTATGCAGCCAACAAAGAGTTTTCCAGCGCAAGATCCCTGCTGGCCGACTTAAAAGATACTGCTGCTTATAACAAAAAGGCATTAAGTAAATATATAGAAACAAACCTGGGAGAGTTTCCTCAAAAAGGGGTTATCAAAACCGGGAATAAATATGATCTGTTTCTTAACGAAAAACATGTATTGTCAAATTATGACAGCATTCAGAATATTTCCATAAGGAATACCCGGTATTTCCTGGCATTCAATAACGGAAAATCCGAATTATACGACAGCATAGGGAAACGGGTTGAATACATAGAGGGTACCCCGACATATATCATGCTAAAAAAGTGGGTTCCCAACCGGAAATATGAATTCGGACACAATTAAGATATTTAATTCCGAACCTACAGGTATTCTATAAAAGCAACCGGCCTACCGTCCTTGCTCCGCTGAAGCTATGCGAAGGCGAGCAGGCAGGCACGCCGTGGTTGGTTCCTGCCCCGACCGTAGCGTCGGGGTTGTCCTTCACCAACCACACGAATAAATATAGAATCTTCATTACGAGTAAGAAACTCACTAAAGACCATTGGCGGGTGAAAGAAAAACACCCGCCACGGCGTAAAAACGAAATGCTCCTTTGGTCTACTTCTTTTCAAACATTGCACAGATGCTGACGAGTATCTCAACTGGTATTGACAGGTATCATAGTTATTCACTGTTATCAGCAGGTAATTTCACAACGAAAAAAAATACTTATATGAAAAAGATTTTATCCGGTATTCCGGCAGTAATATTTATTGCAGGTATGTTAATGGGCAGCTCCCTGAAAGTAAATGCCCAGGCCTTTACACCAAATGATAACCAGGTTTGCTTTTATGAAAATGAGAATTATGGCGGGGCTTATATCTGCATCAGCTCCAGTGGTGAATATGCTGACCTGGGCCGTTTCTTTGTAGGCAATAGTAACAGGAATTGGCATGATAAGATATCTTCCGTCATCATCGGCAAAAATGCATGTGCAATAATGTATGAGCATCCAAATGCCGGCGGGTATTGTCTTATTCTTCGCGGAAATGGAGTTAGCCAAAGAAAGATTCCTAAGCTAAGTCCGTATAATTTTAACGATAAGGCCAGCCATATCAAAAGCCTGGCCTACCCGGATAATTTACCTCCTGAGCCAAATGGGGATGAAGTGATGTTCTTTGAACATAGCAATTTTGACGGCTATAGCATGAGATGGCCGATAGATTTAGATATTCCTGATCTTACCCGTCAGCTAATGGAGGACCCGATCACCGGTAACTACAGCACATTTACCTGGAACGACAGGATATCATCCCTGAAAATAGGCGCCAGTACATGTGTTACTGGATGGGTCAATATCAATTATGGCGGACAGAAGTGGATGTACAGGGCCAATGGCAATAACACCTGGAATATCGCTGACCTCGGGCCGTTAAGTTCAGGTGACAAGTTTAGTTCATTTAAAATTCGTAACCGGGATTCTTGTATTTATTGATGAGATTGAACATTGAAAAATAGCACATACCAACCATACAAATTGATCAGGATCAAATAACTGCCTATCAGGTTCAGCTGTGGAAGAGCAGGAGAGGAGTGGGAGAACATTAACAAGGATTTGCAGGAAAAAATAAATAATTTTACGGGAGAATTCGGGGCTATGATCCTCGCCTTTGAAGAACGAACACAGTTTCCATATTTTTTTTGAGCCTATTTCCGTGAAAAATGAAAATGGTCATAAGATTGCTTACTACAATTTGTTTGCTGATTGTATCAATTGATGCAATCAGTTCTGTATTGGATCAACCTGCTGAAGGCCTGGTAAAAGGAGCATCCTATAATACTGAATCTCCTTTCTTTGCACCAAAAGATACTAACACAGTCAATGATGGTCCTGATACTTCATTTTACCGCATAAACACAACCTATAAGGCTGCGCTTACCCGTTTAAAGCAACAGGCAGTTGCGCTTAAAGAATATGCTGCAGCGAATGATTATAACACGGAGTATTGCTTCCTGGTAGATATGTCCATCCCTTGCGGGAAAAATCGCTTTTTTGTTTACAACTTAAAAAAGGATTCTCTTGAAATTTCATCGTTGGTAGCACATGGATTTGGTTCAACAAAACCCGATACCTATGATGACCTGGAGTTTTCCAATACACCCAACAGTTTTAAAACTTCATTAGGTAAATACAGGATAGGAAATGATTATATGGGTACTTATGGGTTTTCTTATAAATTGTATGGACTAGACAGTACCAATGACAGGGCATTTGAACGGTCGATCGTTTTACATGCAGATACTCACGTACCGGAAACAGAAGTTTTTCCCTACCACATATATCGAAGCGCCGGATGCCCTGCTGTATCCCCTTTGTTCCTGGCAGTTTTGAGTAAGTATATCAAAGCTTCTAAAAAGCCGGTATTATTGTGGATTTATTATTCATAAGCTTCTTTCCTCATTGTTGCTGGTGTTTTTTTTATGATTTAAAAGTTAGATCGAATGGGCTCAAATTCCTCACAACCGGGGAAAGTAATCCTGCCATTCGAGATGATCTTCCTCATAGTAAAACCCGGAACATATCATTGTAAAACAGGGTATCATACAGTACCTTTAAAATTTACCAGAAAGCTTAGGGCGTGTTGAATTTTTACCCTTCAAAAAAGAAGTTTCTTCCCCTTTGGATGTCTCACAGACCGGACATAATGTGCAGGTTTTCATTTCATTTTACCGGCGGTTATAAATTCATTCATAAAATAGCTGTAAGTCTCATTTTTTTGTCTGTATGGTCTGTTTCAATTATTGCCCAAACTGATACTCCTGCTTCCGCAACTGAACGCCTGAAAAAAGAGCAGGTCAGCTTTCTTGAATATATTAACCCGGTTTCTATTGATTCTAATATTGCTGACAGGCTTTCGCGGTTTATTGGGCCTGAAGTGGACAGTATTCACAGCTCTGTAATGACAGATACGGTATTACCTGATCCTGAAAAAGCAAAGGCGATACTGAGCCTGATGTATTTCATAGAGGAACTCTGCCAAAATCTTTCAGTACAAAAGCTTGAAGTATACGATATCCCTGATGCCCTGGAATCGTATAAGCTGCTTTTAAAGGCATTTCTTTATCATACAGCATATGAAGATGTGCTAAAACCCCTTGGCCCCAGGTGCAGCCAGTTATTGGCTGCTGCTTTCTGGCAGTTCAATGAAAGCGGGTTACTTAAAGATGTTGCAATATATAAACGTGTTGTTTCTTCTCCTGACTTTGTTCTTCAGTTCCTGGAAAACCACCCGAAGTACCGTTTTGCCGACTCATTACTGCTCTTTGCAGTTGATTATGACCCACACAAAATAGCTTCCCGCCTTCAGCTTGACAAACCCCGTTTAAAGGAGATTATACGCTACAAACAAAATATATACCTGCAAAAGATCGTATCACTTTCAAAAAATCCGAATGCATCAGAACTGCTTCCTTTCATAATGCCGCTGGCTGAAAACAGATTGACAGTAGAAGATATCCTTGAAAAAAGAAAGGATGCAACCGGGTATTTTCAATTGCTGGTGAATACCCTGGAAAAATATATGGCCGGGCATGCAGATTCTGCTTTCAATTTCCTCAATCCATTAAGGAAAGCCATAAAGGAAAAGGCCCTTTCATTTTATGTGAACACGATAAATGAGTTACATAGTTCCCCGGATGAAACCCGCTTTGCTTCGGTAAGAAATCTGCGTATAACAGATATCTACTACATCATAACCAGTTGTGAAGAAGAATTGTATACTTCCAGTTACCTGGGCCTTTACAGGAGGCTAATGGAACATTTCAATACTCCGTCAGTTGATTCATTATTCGAAGTGGTCCAGTATGATAATTTCAGCTGCTTCATACGGATGGCAGCTAATTATAATACACTGGGCGATTTTTTAAGTTGTATGCCCCGGGAAACAGCAGTGGGATTATTGAAAAGGTTTATTTCGGGAATTGAAAGCGATACACACTCAGGACTTGAAAAGGCGATGGACGTTGCTGATTCATTTACCGGCTTTAATTCTGTTCCCGGCATCAGTATGCTGTTCCGGGATGAACTGAAATCCAATCTTGACCGATGCCGATCCGGCCAATTATATTTTGGTATACGGCTATACAGTATTTTACTGAAGGTATTTGATATGGTAAATCAAAAAGATGCTGTAAATAAATCCTGGTCAAACCTGGGTAACCCTGAATTACTGGAGCGTAAGTCGCTGCAGAATAAATATGGTGAAATCATTCAACTTGTCTTATTTTATGGTGATGAGGATGGTATAGCTTCCTTCAACAATTTCCTTAACCTGTTTAAAGATCCGAAGGAATGGGAGATCTCTGAAAACGAAATTTGGGTAACTATCCGTTCTCTTTCCGACCAGCCAATTTTTATTTATGCCAACCTGCCACTCGATGAAAAAAAAGAAATGGATCTGCTGGCACAGGATTCATTATGTGCTTTTTTACAGCATCGGCAGGCCGAACCGGTCATCCTTATTCACCGTGGTCACAGTTATCATCTGCCCCAGACGCTGAAAAGACTCCAGCCATCAGTTAAACTGACCATCCTGGGTTCCTGTGGTGGTAATAATAGTATCATAAGTATTGCAAGTATCAGTCCTGAAGCGCAAATCATTGTTTCAAAAAAAATAGGATCACAATTTATCAACGACCCTTTGATTGATGTGATTAACGAAACCCTGCAACATAAAAAAGACCTTATCTGGACAGAAGTGTGGGAGAAGCTGGCAAACAGGTTCAGGAAGGATGAATTTGTACTTAATCTTTTCAATGAGTATATTCCGCCTTCAAAAAATGTAAGCCTCTTTGTACTTAAGCTTTTTAATTCTTACAGATAGGCTGATGAATACCTGTTTCTCCGCCCTGGCCGGTGTTCGGCAAAAAACCTGCCAGCCGTTGGCAATAAACATCAGGCCAATTGATTTTTGTCGATAAGACATTCGTTAATGTTCTAATTTTATTGCATGAGATCTTCATCCATTCATGAAATAAAACAAGAACTGGTTACCCTTAAGGCAGGGGAGCTAACTGCTCTCTGTCTGCGGCTCGCAAGATTTAAAAAGGAAAACAAAGAATTGCTCAGCTACCTGCTGTTTGAAGCACAGGATGAACAGAACTATATAAAAAATATCAAACAGGAAATAGAGGAGCTGTTTGCTGAGATCAATCTCAGCCACTTATACTTTGCCAAGAAAACGCTCCGGAAGATACTGAGGGTGATCAATAAACACTCCCGGTACAGCGGCAACAAACAAACCGATATGGAACTGCGTATCTTTTTTTGCCAGCAATTAAAAGCTTCCGGTATTCCCTTCCGGCAAAATGCAGTTCTCAGTACCATCTTTGGCGGACAATTAAAAAAGATCGATGCAGCATTGGCAACCCTGCACGAAGACCTGCAACATGATTACAATAATGAGATCGCTGCATTACGATAGACAGATTTCACCGTGGCAGCAGTTTTATTGCCAGGGAAATTTTAATAACTACTTTTATAATGCCTGTAATAAAATACAGCACAGGAAAAGATGACTGTTCTTTCCTCTGTAAGGATCATTATCTTCTGTACCCTGCCGGGTAGCATTTTTTCATGCCGGCATAGCAGCAAGGGCCATGATAATAAAACCAGCACTGACAGTACGGATCTGCAAAAAGAAAAGTAAGAAAACCTGCCTGCCGGTTTATCCACCGGCGCACTGCATAGCTGTGCAGGCAGGTACCCTCCGCAACGTAAATGAGCAGGCAGTTACAATTTATATCCTGAAGCTGGCTCTCAATAGCAGCAACAATTCTTAAAAAGTATATATCTTCATTTTATAAACGGGCCATCATGAAGATCTGTTATGCTCTTATACTCTCTGCCTGTACTGTCTTTCCGGGTTTTAGTGCTCTCTATGCCCAGGACAGTACCCAATCATGCAAGGTGGACTTTCCAACCCTGGCAGGAAGATATACAGGAGAATGTAAAAAAGGATTGGCCAATGGTAAAGGAGAAGCCCGGGGGATACATCATTATATCGGCTCCTTTAAAAATGGATTACCGGATGGGAAAGGAGTTTATTACTACAGCGATAGTATATATTATTCGGGTAATTTCCTGGAAGGGAAAAAAGAAGGAAAAGGGGAAACACATTATTTGCGAAACGGGATGCCTGATAGTTTAATAAAAGGCTATTGGAGCGCAGACGAGTACAGGGGCAACCAGTATACCACTTATGCTTTCGATGGAGCGGCTATGTTTGATACCTATGAAATAAGCCCGACACCTCAAAGCGGGAATACGGTGACCATCGAAATATCAACAACTACCGGTTCTCCTGATGGTACAAAAGGGAGTATTAACAGTGGTCCCGGTTATGTATTAACACTAACCAGTTTGATCTCTACCAATGGAAATTTTATAAAAAAATTATCCGAAACCGCCACAACAAGCAGATTTATCGTAACGTATGAACTAAGTCAATTCCCGGCCAGGTTGTTTGCTATGCTTTCAAATGGACGATCATTTACGCTGGAATTATATAAATCGGCAACATGGCGGGTCAGGCTATATGTAAATAAGTAAAAAAACCCGCTGTGACAGCGGGTTGAATAAACAATTTTGTACAGCGTGAGGATCCCTGCAAACTTTATATAAGTTGCTGTTCAATTATTACCTTCTCCTCCAGGTGCCCTGGATCCAGATGTTGCCACGCCTGTTATGTTTCCAATGACCGGATCTCCTGACATAGCCATGACGGGGAGGAGGGGCCCAATGGCCTCCTACATATACATAAGTGCCCCCGCGATTTTCCCATTCTTCATCTATCCATACATAATCACGGCTGGGCTGCTCAGTCCTCACCACAATCGGGAAGGTGGGTCGTATTTTGACATATATCTGTGCCGAAGCAGAAAGAGATACCGTAAAAAGAACGACAAACAATAATAATAACTTAACTAATTTTTTTTTCATGATAAAATATTTATTTGATTAAAAATTGATACATCGGGTTTGCAAACATGGTTATAAATTTTTCTCTTTTTTCCTGTCCGCTTCCTCTTTTGATACAACATCAGTAGCTTCTCCGGCCTCTTTTATATTCTGCATGATGGAGGATATGGGGCCTTCCATATTTTCCTGGGGGTCGGTGATAAGCAGCGTTTCGGGGTCAGCTTCCAAAGCAGGTTTTTTCTTGTCTGTATCCTCTTCTTTCTCTTCGCTTTCAGTCTCTGTTGTTACTTTTTCTTTTTGCTTATCGGCAGGTAATAGCTCAGGCACAATATCATGACCTCTTTTAAATGCAACTGGTTTTTCCACTGCCAGACCGTTTTGTTTTTCGTTTGTCATAAAAATATTTTATAAGTTCAAATAATGTAATTGCTTTGCTCATCAGCAATTTTTTACTCATTGAAGGTATTGTCGTATAGCCGGGTTAGTATTATATAATTGTTTAAAAGAATTATATAATTCACAGATTCCCGCCATCGCAGGTGTTTGATAAAAACAACATACCCGGAATTTCGTCTTCACCCTGTTTTTCTATTTAACAAAATAAAGAATGCCCTGCCAGAGGCAATAGTCGCTTCCCACTCCGGAGCCTGCATAAAAAAACCCCGACTCAGTCGGGGTTTCTTATTTCTTAAATCTATTGTTCTTCATAGGTTTTGTCTTTCATGTAACCGGCTCTCATTTTATCAAGACTGGTGAACACTGTACTCTGCGGGCTCATCCACACTGTCCTTGCAATACCGTTTTCCAGCAGGCATACCTGGTAAACCACCTCATTATTCGCCGCCTTAATTGTTGTGATACTGTAAAGGCTTGCCCCGTAATGATTGATAGCAGCTTCGATCACAGTTTCAGGTACATATGTGTTGATCACAGGCAAGGCTACTTTGTAATTCACATCCCTGCCTTGTAACAGGTAATAAGGCTGCGTACTATAATACACATAGATGATCCTGTTATTGTCCATTTTATAGGTAGAATGCCACCAACCACTCATTGGCTCCGATGTTGTCACAATGAAAGCAGGATAAGTTGTTTGAAAACTTACAGGTATTGGCTGAGTAACTATGTCTGTATTGTCAGAACCGGCAGAATAAAATTTATAAACAAAATTTGCCTGTGCATTCAAAGCATATCCGGCTGCCAGTACCATAACTACAAAAATTATCTTTTTCATATTTCATTTTTTAGGAGATTAAAAAAAATTGTAACTGAATTATTGAGATGCAAAGATGAATCCCTTTATTCCGGTAAGTGTTACACAATCTTGAATATGAGTTGCATCATTCCTACCTTTTTGCTGCAAACACTCACCAGGGGGGAAAATCTGCATATAGACTTATATTTGTCGTGAATTGAAATCAATAAAGCCGTGGCAAAGCATTTTTTTTGCATCCTTGTTTTTTTATTCATCGCTGCGAAGGCTGCCTTCTGCCAGGAAAAACTAAGGTTTGATCAGTTACCGGATTCCACGCAAAATGGACTTAAACAAATCGCTGCAAAATATCATGCCGGAGTGGTTGATTACCGCTCTGTTGAAAATGACCTGAAGAAAAGTGGCATTGATTTTTCCAAAATGCCGGTCGAGGATGCAGTAATGATGATGTTTATGCTGATCGCTGAGGATGCAAGAAAGGATATGAAAGAGATGCTGGACGACATGGAAGCCAGCCGCCGCAGAAGAGAAGCATTACGCCAGGCGGAAGAATTGCTGAAAAAGGAAAATGATTCTCTGAAAAGTCAGGCCCGTTCTCAATACCGGACTGATTCGTTGCAAATAAA
>JBGPKR010000096.1:0-12447 GCA_041486045.1 Chitinophagaceae bacterium
GGTGTCTTTACCACCCGCAATATGCCATTGAATAAGTTATTCATGCAATGGCAGGGGGCACAGGAAGGATATAGTAAGGGAAGAGAAAGGAGTTTTCATTTTGGGAACAAAGAGCACCATATCTGCGGAATGATCTCACATCTTGGTCCGCAACTGGCCATTGCAGACGGGGTTGCGTTAGCGTACAAGCTCAGAAAAGAAAAAAAAGTTTCATTAGCCTTTACCGGCGATGGAGGTACGAGTGAGGGGGATTTTCATGAAGCGTTGAACGTGGCTGCTGTTTGGGATCTGCCGGTCATATTTGTTATTGAGAATAATGGCTATGGGTTAAGCACACCTGTGAATGAACAGTATCGCTGCATCAGCCTGGTTGATAAAGCAAAAGGCTACGGCATGGAAGGCGTAGCGATTGATGGCAATAATATTTTATCCGTTTATGACACCATCAAAGGAGTGCGGGAGTATTGTATAAAAAATCAAAAACCTTATTTGATCGAATGCTTAACCTTCCGGATGCGGGGACATGAGGAAGCCAGCGGCACCAAATATGTACCCCAGGATATGTTCAGGTTATGGGAGATGAAGGACCCCATTAAGAACTATGAACGATACCTGGTTGAAACCGGGGTTCTGCGTGAGATGAAAGTAGCGGAGATAAGAAATGAATTCAAAGACAAAATAGAAACTGAATTGAAGATCGGGGTTGATACGAAGCCTGTTGTCGCAGATACGGAGGAAGAGTTGGAAGATGTATATGCTCAAAGGTTGGAAGTTGGAGGTTCGAAGTTGGATGTCAGGGTCGTTGATAATTCGGAGCTAACATCCAACATCCAACATCCAACAAAAGAACTGAGGATGATCGATGCAATAAAAGAAGGACTTCATCAAAGCATGCAGCAACATCCCAACCTCATCCTCATGGGACAGGATATTGCTGAATACGGTGGAGCTTTTAAAATCACGGAGGGGTTTGTACAGGAATTCGGAAAAGAGAGAGTGAGAAACACGCCGCTTTGTGAAAGTGCAATTGTAGGAACAGCACTTGGTTTATCGCTGGAAGGATATAAGAGCATGATGGAAATGCAGTTTGCAGATTTTGTTACAGTGGGATTCAACCAGATCATCAACAACCTGGCAAAGATTCATTACCGCTGGGGACAGCATGCAGACGTTGTCATCCGGATGCCAACGGGTGGCGGGGTTGGCGCAGGTCCATTTCATAGCCAAAGCAATGAAGCATGGTTTGTTCATACACCCGGGTTGAAAGTTGTTTATCCGAGTACGCCAATAGACGCAAAGGGTTTGTTGATAGCTGCTATTAATGATCCTAACCCCGTGATGTATTTTGAACATAAAGCTTTGTATCGTTCAGTCAGCGGTCCGGTGCCGGAAGAATATTATGAAATTGAAATTGGGAAAGCAAGACATGTAAGAGAAGGCGACGAAATTTCCATCATCACTTATGGGGCCGGAGTGCATTGGGCGGAAGATTATGCAGCCGAGCATCCGGAGATTTCAATTGATATACTTGATCTGCGAACATTGGCGCCGTTGGATTATTTAGCCATTCGTGATGCCGTGCAGAGAACCGGAAGGGTTTTGATATTGCATGAAGACACATTGATTGGTGGCATTGGCGGAGAGATTGCAGCCTGGATCGCTGAGAACTGTTTTTCTATTCTTGATGCACCGGTTATGCGCTGTGCATCATTGGATACACCGGTCCCTTTTAGTATTGAGCTTGAAAATAATTTTTTGGCTAAGGCGAGGTTGGATGAGAACGTTCAACAGTTGTTGAATTACTAATACTCACATGAACGACCCTATCTGGTTCTGGTATAAATCAAGAAGGGTTTTGTAGATCGAATACTAATATTTCACCTTCAGTAATCTTTATTAAATAGAAGCGTGAGTTCATCAGTACCCTGTAATAATCGACTGGAAGAGCAATCACCCTTGATTCGATAACTGAGTTAAAGCTCCCTACCGAGAGCTTATTCTCGTACAGACTACAATCATGCTCCCCGTCGCCTTTTATTGTAAGGTAACCGAACCTGATCTTTGTTTCCTGGCCCGCTTTTATTGGTAGCTCCAGTCGAAGACCATTCATTATAACAGTGTAATTCCCTTCCGGGAGATCGATCGATTTAAGCGTATCGAGATCAATACTGGTATATCCGTTGCCGCCGGCCTTGGGTACATGGATATACATACCCAGGTTGTCGGCTTCAGGGAAAGAAGTGTTGAGCCTGCCGGATTTGGCTGAAAGGGGTTTTCCGGGTTTGAACACCGGCTTCATGGTCCACTTTACCTGCGGGATCAACTTAGGACTAACTGGGTTCACTATTGTCGTTTTCCCATCCGTGATCTGTATGGGAAAATCACCGACAAAAAAAAGCTTCAATCTAAATTTGCCCGCTGGCCATGGAAGTGGAGCTTCACTTTCAGAAATATAACGGAGATAGCCATGTTGCATCGATTCATCACAGACCTGGTATAATCCATGAGCGAAGTGTTTCAGGTAACCGATTTTCAACCTGGTTTCATAATCATTCCGTACAGGAACATTTCGTATGATAAAATCCGAGCAGTTGGAACACGAGACAAAACCCATGGTGTTGTCATTATAAAACCCTCTTAAGTATATATCATAAGTTCCTTCAGGGATCGTGCAACTCGGAGGACAGTTAACAGCAGGCGTCCCGCATTTGTAAGTTGATTCTACATCACCAACATTTACGCCTGCCGGGTATATAATGACGTCGATGAATGTGGTAAATACGGGGACGATTTGCTTTGGCGGAAGCATCAACCTTCCCGTTCCCGACGGTGGTCGCTGGCCACCTGTTACCGGGACCAGGCTATACTGTTCCGCATCGATAATTTCATTAGGAGGGGAGGCATTCAAAACGGTTTCCTTGACCGTTATGATCTTGTCGTCTCCGCCAACCCTCCATGTGTAATTTCTTACCGGCAAAGCAAGGTTTAATGATTTGCGATCGCCGTTGGAAATTTTCCGGGAGCTTTCAAACAATTGATACGCATTGCCATCGAAAAGACTGCTGCTGGTAAAAAAATTTTCTTTATCCGCGTCATACAACTGCCAGTATTCACCTCCGGATTCAATTTTCGTCGTTCCTGATCTCAATCTGGTGGAATGACCCGCTTCGATTGGCACATTTTCTACCTTAACATTCGAAAGTTCGATACGATACTGACCCGGAAGAAGATTATAAGATTTAATTTTTTCATGAGGATAAAAACTCTTTACCATTTTATCATCTTTATCATAAATGATGACCCACCAATAAACACTGTCCGGGAAATTCATGTCCAGCCGGCCAAATCCTTTTTTTATTTTTGCGTCGGCAGTAATAATCCATTTGTCTGATTTTTCTTTTTGTGCAAAAGCGCTGACACATATACCGCATGTCAGTAAAAGAAAAAGGAGTTTTTTCATAAACAGCAGTTTTAGAGTGGGTATAAAAGGTACGGCGATTTTTTCAGAGAAAAATAAATTATCTGTGGCGGATACTCCAGTGCTTTTCAGCATTGAGCCGGAGAATAATTTTCTGGCGAGAACGAGATTATGAGAATCAATTCAGAAATTGATTAATTATTGATTTAGAACTCTGCTGTTTCTCCGTCTTTAATCATCACGGACTGAAAAGCCCCTGTCATCTTCAGTTGATAATTGCCAACCGGCAACCCGATCTTTGATGCTTTGGAAGCTCCGGTGATCCGCACTTTCCCGGTTTCATCATATAATTCCCATGCAGTGGATGAACTGATATTCAGTATGCCTGC
Source organism: Chitinophagaceae bacterium (assembly GCA_041486045.1). Taxonomy (GTDB): domain Bacteria; phylum Bacteroidota; class Bacteroidia; order Chitinophagales; family Chitinophagaceae; genus JJ008. Next base: position 3,808 of record JBGPKR010000096.1, read on the forward strand.
CCGTATGCGGGTATCCATTCCTTTTTGTATGGTAACTTCCTGTATCGATGCTGAACTGATCAGGATATCGTATAAGCCGGGCATCAGGGAAAAGACCCGGTCCTTACTGGTACCGTACAGTTGTTTTTTATCCCCATGTGCGTAGATGTAAATAAAACACTCCGCATCAGCCGGGAGGTTCAGCAATAGCCGGCCTGTTGCACCTTTCAGAGATGGATTGGCTTTTATTTCCCATTTTTGATTATTAGTGGCATCGTTGGTATTATTGGAAGCATTAATACCGGGAGTGCCGGATTTATCGTTTATTTTTTCTGATAAACTATACTGGATCCCGGTGTTTTCAAATTTGCATTTTATTTCAGTGTTCATATTTCCGCCGGGGGAGACAGTGAAGCTTCCATTTGAATAAGTGGAGATATGTTGTTTAAAAGCAAGTATACTGACACTCATTAAATTAATAATTATTGTTTCTGCATTTGCGTCAGTTATTCTGATACTGATGACCGGGATACGTTTGCCGGCCAGGAAATCCATTACGAGAGTCGTTGCAGCATTTTGCATCGGGCCAAAAATGCTGATCTCTTTTGAAGTGCCGGGTGAAGGTTCAAAGGAATATCCAAAAACGTCACTTTCTTTACCATCCAGCATCAGTGTCATTTTGGTTTGGGCCAACAATTCCCCGGGCCATGTATTCATGATAAATGCAAATGGCAATAGAATAAATGATTTCATATGTAGCCTCCTTTAGTGTGGGAAAGTAAAAGTTACAGATTTTTTCGGGATTTAAGTCCGGTTTGTTTTTCTTACCCCGCCTCCTTAACTTGTACATCCTTACTTACTCCCCCACGTTCTTCTCCGTACCTGGTTAATTATTTATTCACTTCTAAAATTTCAGTTATGTACATTATCAGAGACATCTTTCATTTAAAATTCGGGCATTACCGTGATGTAAAAGCCCTGATGGATGAAGCCAAAGCAAAAAACATGTTCCCCGAAGCAAAATCTATGCGGATGCTGACTGATTTTACAGGAGATTCCTATCGCCTCATCATGGAGGAAGGTTATGATTCGCTGGGAGAATATGAAAAAGCGCTTACTGGCGGCATGGGCCATGCCGACTTTCAATCATGGTACACCCGCTTCAAGGAACATACTGTAAGCAGCCACAGGGAAATACTGAAAGTAGTGGGTTAGTTTCTTTAGATTCGTATATCATTAAAACCAACGAGAATGTCAAACGAACCAGCTGCTACACTGGCCGCACCCATTGGCCAGGAGGAAAGAATTATTTTAATCGACAGCCTCCGGGGAATTGCGATACTGGGAATTTTGCTGATGAATATCCCCGGCTTCGGTCTGCCCTATCCTGCTGTTTTTGACTTTTCATTAAATCACCAAGGCAGCCTGAATTATTTTTGCTGGTATGTATTCGGCCCCGGTGTTTTTGAAGGGAGCCAGCGTGCCATTTTTTCCATGTTGTTTGGCGCCGGGTCTATCATTTTTGTTACCCGGCTTGAAAAAAGAACTACCGGGTTAATGCCTGCTGAACTTTTTTTACGCAGGCAATTATGGTTGCTGGTATTTGGTTTATTCAATGCCTATGTACTGCTTTGGTTTTGGGACATTCTTTATTCCTATGCTATTTGCGGGATCATTCTTTTTGCATTCCGAAGATTACAACCCAGATATTTATTAATAGCAGCAGGCGCATGTCTTTTATTAATGACGGCGAGGGAAAACAGGGATCTGTATAAGCAAAAATCCATTATTACAAAAGGAGAAATAGTGGCTGCGATGGATACGACAAAAATAAAACTAACAGATAAGCAGAAAGAACAACTGGCAGATATGGAAGGTTTTAAAGAGAGATCAAAACCGGAATCAAAAAAGAAAAATGTTGAAAGAGACCTACAGGCTGTAAAAGGAAGCTATGCTGAAATTTATGAATCCCGGAGTAACAGGGCCGAGGAAGGAGAAACAGCCGGAATGTTTCATTTTCTTACCTGGGATATCCTGCTTTTTATGTTTCTCGGCATGGCTTTTTTTAAACTGGGTATTTTACAGGGCGAAGCGAAAACAAAACTATATGTATGGATGACGGTTATCGGGTTGGGCGCCGGGTTGCCATTATCCTATTTGTTTGTTGTCAATGATGTACATCATCATTTCAACTGGTTTGAGATCACTAAAACCAAAGTATTTGAATTTTATGAACTGCAACGATTCGTTCATTCGATCGGAATATTCGGATTGATCATGTTGTTGTATAAATCCGGGTGGTTTAAATGGCTGTTTGCGCTGATGCGTCCTGTGGGCCAGATGGCTTTTACCAACTACCTGATGCAATCCTTGCTATGTGGAGTTTTCTTTTACGGGATCGGCCTTGGCTACTTCGGCAAACTGCAACTTTACCAGTTGTATTATGTGGTTGCTGCGGTATGGATACTTGAAATCATCTGGAGCCATATCTGGTTGCGCTACTTCCGCTTCGGCCCGCTGGAGTGGTTGTGGAGAAGTTTAACATATTGGAAAAAACAGCCTTTCAGGAAAATGGAATAGGTTCAATTTAGTTGATGACCCCGCTCACACAATGCCTTTCCGGCTCCTGTCCCGTTGTGATTTTAATTGTCAACCCTCCACAGCGCATTTACAATTTATAGTGAAATACCGGGTGATCATTAAAAAATTACCGCTGCTGAAAAAATCGTAGATTTAATAAAGATTATTGGAACGGGTTCATCGCCTTTTACTCATAAACGAATTAAAAAACTGAATTATGAAACGGCAAACCCTTTTTTCCCTTCTGCTACTGATTTCTTTTTGGAGTTTGGCGCAACCCCAAAACCTGGAAGGTAAATGGAAAGGAGTATTAACAATTGATACCGGCAGAACGAGCTTCTATCAACGGTCATTTGAATTTAGTATTCAACTAAAACAAACTGGCAGAGCTGTTTGGGGTATTTATATGCGTGGTACCGATACTATTGTAAAGAATGCAGATTGTATGGGAAGACTTACAGCTGGCCTGACTGATGAAAAAAAATCAGCATTTACATTATTTAATGATGGAACAGAATTCGGTAATTTGACATTTCAAATGTGCAATTTTTTTTACTCTATGCAGGCTGAATATTCTAAAGACGAACAGGGAGAATACTTAAAGGGTGCATGGTTCAGCACTGAAATCAACAAGTATGATTATTTTTTTGCCGGCAGGAAGATTTAAATTGGAAAAAGTTTCACCTATACCGGATACAAATATTGATAAATACTTTCCTAACCTTGCAAGGCTGATAAAAAAATTCAACAGCGATTGAAATTATTTGTATCCCGGCCCGTATAAGGCCACACCGGCCCTTACTCCCAGATGTTTTTCATTATCTACCGTCAGCACCCCATTCACTATCACAAAATGAAAGCCTTTTGAATAGGCATGGGGTTTGTCGTACGTTGAAACATCCTGCACTTCTTTTTCATCAAAGATGACAATGTCGGCTGCATAACCCTCACGAAGCAGGCCCCGGTCCTTTAATTGAAATTTTTGAGCAGGTAAGGAGGTCATTCTCCGGATCGCTTCTTCGAGCGAAATAATTTTTTCGTCCCTCACATATTTTGCCAGCACCCTTGCATTGGTACCGTAGCCTCTCGGATGCGGCATGCCAAATCCAAATGTTCTTATCGTGGCATCACTGGCAAACATGTTGAAAGGATATTGCATGATGCGTTTGATATCTTCCTCGCTCATGCCATGAAACACGGCACTGGCGCCGCCATTCATCATGATATCTACGATCGTTTCTGCTTCAGCTTTTCTTTTATGTTTTCTTCCTTTCATTAAATTGATCTGCTCAATGCTTTTTCCATTATAAGTGGTATCAGGAGAATAATAAGCCACTACCGCATAACTGAAATGTTTCAGTTTTCTTTTCTTTAATCTTGCCAGCATGGAGTTCATGACATATTTCTTTGTTTCCGGTCTTTGCAATCTCGCTTTAATGGAATCCTGTCCATCGGCCAGTATTTCATCTGGTATCAATGTGCTGATGGAAGTGCTGCTGGCAGTGTAAGGATACTGGTCAATGGTAACTTCTATTCCTTCTTTTCTTGCCGCTTCGATCATGGGTACCGTTTCTTTGCTTCTTCCCAAGTTTTGCTGGCCGCTGAGTTTGAAATGAGAGATCTCTACAGGGATCTTTGCTTCTCTTCCGATCGTCAATGCCTCATTGATCGCAAACACAACACTATCGCCTTCATCCCGCATGTGTGAGGCATAAAGGCCATTGTACCCGGCGGCGATCTTTGCCAACTCAACTATCTCCGGTGTTTTGGTATAAGTGCCGGGTATATAAATCAGCCCGGTTGATAATCCAACGGCGCCATCTCTCATGGCTTTGTCAACAATATCATCCATTTGTTTCATTTCATCCGGCGTAGCATCCCGGTTGGCCCGGCCCATTACTGCTTTACGAACATCATTGTGACCAATCAGTGTGGCTACATTGATAGAGAGTTTCAATGAATCGATCCATTTCAGGTATTTCCCGATATCAATATTGGAAGAACCGCAGTTGCCGGTAACACAGGTAGTAACTCCGTCCAATATAAAATTAGTGGCATTTGGATCGTTTTTCTCATCTCCTTCCAGGTGGGTATGTACATCAATAAAACCCGGAGCAACGATCAATCCTTTTGCATCAATTGTTTTTTTAGCCGAAAGATTCACATCTCTCCCGATCTTAATGATCTTTCCGTCTTTGATGGCGATATTACCATAATACCAACTGTTGCCGGTGCCGTCAATGATCTTTCCATTAATAATAAGCAGGTCGCAATCCTGCGCTGAAGCAATCGCCGGGAAAAACAAAACATAGAATAACCATTTCATGCCGAAAAGTTACATAATAAATGAAAGCGGTACTTGTTAATTGCTGCCCTTAGTCTGAAGCAGATCAGGCTGGCTCAAACAGGTAATATTTGAAACACTTTCCGACGGGGTGGGGGTGCTGATGGACTTCCATAACTGTTATTTAAAGAGGAAAAAATTTCATTCTTCCTTGCTTCCCTTATCCCCCACAAACCACTGCTCTTTGTTTTTAAACAACACATTGAAAGTGGTCAGTGAGCCATAACAACGGGTGATATATTGCTGGATATTGGCCTTGTCTTCATCACTCAGTTTTTTATTGCTGTTGATATTTTGCTCCAGAACTCTTAACCTGTCACGCAGCATGACAACTTTATGGAAAAAATCAGCGATAGGGATTTCTTTTGGCTTCAGCGATTTGTCGGCGGGTTGCAGCAGCATCATGCCGCCATGCCATTTATCGCCCAGCGGTACAGTTTCATTTAAACCACCCCACAGTCTTAAGATCTTCAGTAATGATCTTTCCACTTCTGAATGGGTTTCTATTTCTTCCGATACATTTTCCGGGATGATCTCATCCAGCTTATCATCCGTCTTATCAATTTCTTTAACGCCATGGTTGATAAAAGAAATAAGATAAGTGGCATACCGGATGCCTACGATCACACCCGGTCCATGATGGCTGTGTTGTAAACGGGTGCCGATGCCGAGGGTTGTCTGTTCCATAACTATATTAGTTTAAATGGTATTCATTTTCGATCACGGACAAAGTTTTTTTGGCCGCTACTAACAGTTTTTCTGCAACAGTAATAAAATAAAAGTTGGAGTTTTTCCTGAAATGAACCTGGTTGCAGAACTCGTTGAGGGCATTTTTATCGTATGAAAGTAACTGCGGGTTATTCAACGGCCGGGTAAAACTCAATCCCGTCAGCATGCTTTCAAAAACTTTGTTGTCAAACAGTTTATTGATAGATTGATAAAGAATGAGTATTAGCGATTCTTCCCTTTGTTCTATATACATACTAAGAGTGCTTACCAGGTTATCGTAAGTGGACAGGCTTTCCGAAACGTTTTTGTTCCGGATCAATCGCCAGTTGCCGGCATTTTTTAATTGCGACAAGGTCCTGTCATTGCTGTAAAAACGGTATGTACGGGGTATCCAGCGGGTAAAATAATATATTTCATTTCCATGCTGTTTCGGATCTTCATAGTTCATGATATATAGCAGGGAGTCCATCAGGTTATCCATATTTTTCCTGGTGCGGACAATACTGTCAAGCATATAAATATCCGAATTCAGGTCTTCTGCAATGGAGTGGATGTATTGCTTCTCCTTTTTGTTTTCTATAATATGCTCCCGTTGGTTCTCAGCCAGAAAACCCGCAAACACGGCGAGAAAAAGCATTAAAAAATCCCAGAAATAATGCTTAAATTTTTTCCCTTTCGGATGCGTATGTGCATGTACTTCCATAGACAATTTATTTCAGGTGATAGTGCTTTTGAATCAAAGCAATGATATTAGAAGCCATGCCAAGCAACTCTTCGAGAGTACCAACGTAAGTATCAATCTGATCCCAAAGCAATTTGACCTCGTTAGAAAATTCAAATAATATTACCGGACTGAAATTTTGCCCGGAACGGATTGCCGCTGTGTCGGGCGGCAACAAATATTTATAATCAAGCATCTTGCGTGACAGTTCAGTAAGAATATCATTTTCCCTTTTATACGATTCGCCCTGGTCCACCAGCAATTTTTTTCTTTCTTCATACACAAGCAGACTATCTGATATGGCTTGCACATGTATCAACCGCATGTTACCGGAATTTTTCAATTGACTGATTGTCCTGTCGGCAAGCCTTGCCCGTCGCACCCAGCCGGCATTATCAGAAAACAGTTGGTACAATTCTTTTAAAGATGTTTTATCACCATGAAAATCCCTGAGGAGACCAAAAAGCAAATTCAACCCTTTCTTCATTACATCATTTGAATCAATTTTTTCTTTCAGGATCCCGGTGTCGCTTTTCAGGTCGGCCAGCATTGAAACCATATACTGCTTTTCTTTTATTCTTTCCACATAATGCTCCCGCTGATTCTCTACAAAAAAGCTGGCGCTTATAGCCATAAACATCATAAAGAATTCCCAGAAATAGTGGAACCATTTTTTGCGGGAGGTATGTGAAGGATGATGTATTTCCATATAGTTGCCTGGTTGGCCCTGCCAATTTATTCTATCTTTTTCAATTCACCTTTTTGCCCGGTGTTTAAAAACCAGACTTTAGTAATCTTTCCTGTTGCATCGGTTTCAAACTCTATCTGCCGGTCTGTGCCATCGCTGTAAAAAAACTTGGTATTGGATTCTGGTTTTAACTCAATATCCGCAGTGCCATTGCGGTGGCGAAAAAGCTTATCGCCTTTCCGGATAAACTCAAGCGTTAGCCCCGCTGAATATTTACCGGTGTATTTACTCAGCAATGCCGTGTCAATTTTTATTTCTTTGTGTTCATAGGGCATCACGAGGTTCTCGCCGGCTAAAATAGATTCCAGTGCTGCATTTATCAGGGCAACATTCGATTCGTTATTGGAAAGAACGATGATGGTTTCTTTTTTATCCGTATGCCGGGTTATATTGGTATGATAGCCCGGCCAGCCGCCACTGTGTGTGATAATTTTTCCAACTGATGTGCTCAGTTGCACCATGACACCAAAACCATAAAAACTTGTTGAATCTCTTGGAGATTGTTGCACCAATGGCGAAAGCATTTCATCAAGCGTTGATTTGCTTACCAGGTTATTTGAATATAATGCCAGGTCCCATTTGAACAAGTCGCCGGTGGTGGAGTTGACACAACCATCTCCCACAATACCATCAAGGTAATAAACAATATCGTATTTCGGAAGACTGTCGGGTAAAATATACTGCTTCAGGCTATCTGAATGTACATAGCCCAGCGCATAGTTAACCGGTATCTTCCCCGTGGTTCGCCGGGTGTTATAAATAAAAGTATGCGTCATGCCCAGCGGCTTAAAAATATTCTTTGCCATAAAATCATTGTAGCTCATACCGGAAATTTTTTCAATGATGGAGGCCAGCAGGGCAAACCCGGTATTGCTGTACTGCCATTTAATTCCGGGCGTAAAGAATAAAGTATCCTTCCGTTGCTGCAGCATTTCAATGACGTCTTTATTAAAAGCGATCTTTGTGTGGTCCCAATGCTTTTCAAACTGGTCTTCATAGGAAGGTATGCCGGAAGTATGCGTCAATAAATTCCGGACGGTGATAGTAGAATAGGGCAAATCGGGAAAGAATTTTTTGATATTGTCTTCATAACTGAGCAACCCCCGTTCTTTACATATCATGATGCCCATGGCGGTAAACTGTTTGGAGACAGAAGCGAGTTCAAAAGCAGAGCTGTCATTCAACATTCTTTTTGAATTATAATCGGCATAGCCGAGAGCTTGCTGGTAAATAATATTTCCGCCTTTGACTACCAGCACATTTCCGTTGAAATGAAAATAATTATGCTGACCGGTCATAAATTCTCTCAGCGCCGGGATATAATTTTTTTGTGCAGCTAATGAAAAGGGAACTAGTAAAAGTAAAAATATTTTTTTCATGTCTTTATTTTAATCAATAAAAGTAGTTTATTATTCCAGTTTATATTCTTTTTGAATCGGGGCAATTATGTTTGTGGCTTTTTGATTAATATTTGTAAGTTTTAGGTTCTATGTTTTAAGTTATGAAACTCATAGCTCGCAGCTAAAAGCTAATGGCTAA
>JBGPKR010000097.1:0-12384 GCA_041486045.1 Chitinophagaceae bacterium
CAGGTGTTTGCTTTGGTCAGGGAATTGGGAATCCACCACGACAATTTCTTTTTTGGCCAGCAGGAAAGCGATCGTTCCGCCTCTTTCCGTAAAGATGCCGAGATTATCCGTCAGCATTTTTATTTTCCAGGGATCTTCAAAGAAAGAAGACAACAAATTTTGCTGGGCAAATGTCAACGCACCGAATGTGAGTGCGGTGTTTTGGATGAAGGAGCGACGATGCATAAAAAAAGTTTAAGAGGTTTAAGAAGTTCCAGAGGTTCCAGAGGTTTGGAATTAACCTATTAAACTTATTAAACTCCTTGAACCTTTGAAACCCGTTAATATTCAAATTTACGTAACCCGGGGGCTTTTATCCATGTAAAAATGACCACCAGCAGCGTCATGCATCCGCCAAAGATGACGGAAGGCACTGTCCCTATGGCAGCAGCAGCCACGCCGCTTTCAAACTGTCCCAGTTCATTGGATGAGTAGACGAATATGGAGTTTACAGACGACACTCTTCCCCGCATTTCATCGGGTACAAATAACTGTACCACGGTCCCCCGGATGATGATACTTACACCATCAAACAATCCGCTGACAAATAATGCGCCAAAACTCAACCAGAAATTTTTAGAGATGGCAAACAGGAGGATACAAAGACCGAAGCCTGCCACCATATACAACAATGTCTTTCCTTGTTTCTTTTTTAAAGGATGTGTGGTGAGCCATGCAATGGCGATAAAATTTCCAAAATAGGTGGCAGCAACCAGCCAGCCCAATCCCTGCGGACCCACATGCAGGATATCATTGGCAAAAGCGGGTAACAAGGCAGTGGCCCCGCCGAACAATACAGCGAACATATCAAGACTTATAGCGCCGAGCAATGCCTTTTGATGAAATACAAAACGCAAGCCTTCTTTTACGGCATCCCATGTTTTATAGTTTCCGGGCTGCCAGGTTATGGGTTTTGCTTTTATTTTTTGAAAAATAAAAAAAGCAATGCCGATCAATCCGCATACAATGCTGAATGCAACGCTGATATTGGTGTAGCCAATTAACATCCCCGCCACCGCAGGCCCGGTTACTGCAGCGATCAGCCATACCATGCTATTGATGGAGATCGCTTTTACGATCTTTTCAGCGGGAATTAACTGCACCATGAACGAATTAAAGGCTGAACCAGTATAAGCCCTTACCGCACCGGTGCAAAAAACCAATGCATAAATACTCCATTCAATGATTTTGGCAGAACTGTTTTGTTGCATCCAGTGCGAAGTAACAACCAGCAATCCAAGCATCGAAAGGAAATAAAGACTGAAGCAGATGCTGAGCAGTTTGTGTTTATTGCTCTTGTCCACTTTTACTCCTGCAGGTAATGCAAGAGCGATAGCGGGGATGACTTCTGACAATCCTAAGATGCCTAATGATAATAAGCTTCCGGTGATCTGGTAGAGCCGCCATCCCAATAAAACAGGAGTCATCCGCAGACCGGCAATAAAAAAAATCCGGGCTACGATGAACCAGGTGAATTCAGAGTTGATAACAGGGAAGAGCCTTTTTTTTATTGATTGTTCTTCGTTCATGGAAGCGTAAGATAATGCTGCCCGTTTTCATATTCTTTGCTGAGGGCATCTGTCAATACCTGCAGGTGTTTTTCATTGTGCAGGAAATCGGCATTGCTGGCGTCGACAAATAATGTTTTGATATTATGCTGCTTGATATAATGCGTATACGTTTCCTGTATGTTGAACAAATATTCATCAGAAATGTTTTGCTCGTAACTGCGGCTTCGTTTTTTGATGTTGGCTTGCAGTTTTGTAACAGGCGCATGCAGGTAAACAAGAATATCCGGTTGCACCAACTGCTGGTTAATGATATCGAACAGGCGCTGGTACAGGCGAAATTCATCATCAGGCAGGGTTACTTTTGCAAAAAGCAGGCACTTGGTGAAAAGATAATCGGAAATAGTAAGGCTTTGAAACATGTCTTTCTGCTGTAACAGTTCTTTTTGTTGTTTGAAACGTTCCGCCATAAAAAACAGCTCCAGCGGGAAAGCATACTGTTGCTGGTTTTCATAGAATTTTGGTAAGAAGGGATTGTCTGCAAATTCTTCCAGGATCAGCCGGGCATTGTAATGTTTGCTAAGCAGGTGGGCCAGTGTTGTTTTGCCGGCGCCGATATTTCCTTCTATGGTGATAAAGTTATAATGCATTTATAGTGAGTGCTGAACAGTCAATAGTGGATGGGGTGGCTTCATTAGCGATTGCAAAATACTGTAATTGCAAGGGCATAAAATTATTTGTTGAAGATTGTGGAAAAAATCAGGAATACTTTTTAACCGGGAGTTCATCTGTACATTCTTTCAGCAGTTCATCAATGGTTTTATTCAGTACAGGATGAACAATACCGGGCGCGATCTCGGCCAATGGCAAAAGGGCAAACCTCCTGTTTGGCATTTCGGGGTGGGGTAGTTTCAGGAATTGATAATTGTGTTTTTCATTATTAAACAGGAGGATATCAATATCAATAAGCCGGGGGCCGTATTTTTCATCCCTTACTCTTCCCATCATTTTCTCTACTTTTAAAATCCGGCGGATCAATTGCCTTGCTTTTAACATGGTATCAAGTTCCAGTGCCTGGTTCAGGAAGGAAGGCTGATCGGTTTTGCCCCATGGAGCTGTTTCATACAATGAAGAAGTGGCGACAATAGTACCGCAATGTTCATTGATTAGTGTCCTTGCGGTAGAAAGATATTGTTCCCTGTCACCCAGGTTACTGCCGGTAAGTAAATAAGCCTTGTTCATAAAGGGTTCAAATATCTTTAATTTTTCAGGAGGAGCTTTGATTTTATTTTCTGACAATATATTAAATACATTTGCCTCTCAACTTTTATTAGATGCAGCAACGGTACAGCCAGGGAAGGGCTTTATGGTCGATAACGAAAGCAAGTTTTAAATCTATTCTGGCTACGCCAACGGCAATCTTTTTTAGCCTGGTATTCCCAATAATTTTTATTTTGATATTCGGGGCATTCGGTAATGAAGGGCCGATCAGGTATAAAATCGCTTTATCAGGAGATAGTGACACAAGTAATGTATTCTATAGCGCATTGAAGAAAAGCCATATGGTTAGTATTGCAAATTATAAAGATACAGCCAGTCAAAAAAGCGATTTGTATAAAGGGAAAATCACTGCAATACTGTCTATTCAAAAAACAAAAGACTCATCAGGAAAAGAACAATACCTGGTAAGCACAAGATCGACAACGGCCAGTTCTAATACATTTCAGGGTTTTGTTCAGGTGCTTGACTATCTTCAGTTGAAAATACAGGCCCAGGTTTCCGGTAATAAAAACGATTGGATCAAAATTGTTCATGCTGAACCTGAGAAGATCAGGTCTTATAAACAAATTGATTTTATCCTGCCCGGCATGTTAGGCTTTTCTGTACTTTTTTCCACGCTGTTTGGGATGGCTTTTTTGTTCTATACGTTGAGAGAACAGTTAGTATTAAAAAGATTTTATGCATCTCCCGTCAGCCGTATCAATATTTTACTTGGCGTGGGGACAAGCCGTCTTTTCTTTCAGCTGATGAATGTGGTGATATTGGTATTATTCGGGCATTTTTTTTTACAATTCACTCTTATTCATGGCATATTGACGTTTGTTGAAATTGTTTTGATGACCATCATTATGCTATTTCTTTTACTGGGAGTAGGCCTAATTTTCAGCAGTATTTCAAAAACGGATGCCAATATTCCATTGCTGGTGAATCTTTTTGGTTTTCCGCAAATGATGCTCGCCGGTACATTTTTCCCCATTGAAGTTTTTCCAAAATGGTTACAGGAAATTTGCCACATCCTGCCGCTGACGCAGTACAACGACGCCATTCGTAAAATTTCTTTTGAAGGTTTGCATATTACAGATTGCCTGAAACAGCTTGGTATCCTCGGCATCTGGATTGCGGTTATTTATGTTATTGCGGTAAGGGTAATAAAGTGGGAATAAATTCAGTCAGTAAGTTATATAAATCAAATAATGCAGAGTGAGAATAATTAAACTTGGATTAATAAGCTTTGTGGCTTTTGCATTTCTGATCACCGGCATCTCGTTGTTCTTTCCCTTTCATGTCCGCATTTCAAAAGCAATTGATATCAGGGCAGGTAAAGACTCATTAATGAGCAATATCGGTGATGTTACAAACTGGAAAAAATGGTATCCCGGCGCTGATACATCCGCTTATTATATTGTTGCCGGTAAAATAAAAGGAATTACAACAGGTAATAACCAGGCACTGCTGATGAAAGAAATAAATGACAGCGCTGTCCTGGCAGTAAATGTGGGGCCCAACTCAAAAAAAGGAGAATCGGGATGGAATATTTTCCCGGGCCGCATTCCAAACAGTTTCACCGTGCAGTGGTATATGGATTTTCACCTCCGCTGGTATCCCTGGGAAAAATTTTCGAGCCTGCTGCTGGAAAAAAGATATGGACCAATGATGGAGCGGGGGCTCGAGAGACTAAAAGCAATGCTTGAAAAATGATATGAACGGTATCAGCATTCGCTGTGATTCTTATTAATTTTATGCCTGATCATTAAAACAGTTAATTTATGAAAACATTTTTTCTTTCATTTTTAGTACTGGCAGCAATGGCTGCATGCGGACAGCCTGATAAATCACAGCGGCCCAGCCCCCCGGCCCTGGTTAAGGAAACTTTAAATAACGGAGCTACAGTTTCCATTGACTACAGTCAGCCGGCTGTAAAAGGACGTACCATTGGTACGGACCTTGAGCCTTTACCGGGAAAAGTCTGGCGTACCGGCGCTAATGAAGCCACTGTTTTTGAAGTGGACAAAGATGTAAAAATTGAAAATCAACCGCTGCCTGTGGGTAAATATGGATTGTTTACCATCATGAACGGTGATGAGTGGACAATCATATTTAGCAAAACATGGGATCAGTGGGGAGCATTTAGTTACAACGAAGCCGATGATGCACTAAGGGTAAAGGTCAAATCCGGTAAAGCTCCGCAGTTTTCGGAGCGGATGACTTTCCAGGTTGCCAAAGACGGGAAGATCACCCTGCTTTGGGGCGATATAGAAGTTGATTTTGTGGTGAACTAAAATTGTAATTCAAAAATTGGATAGGTTGCCCCCCAGGCAGCCTTTTTTTTGACTGCCCCGGCTGCAATCTTTTTGATTGTTACTTGGGCAATATCTAATTTTATGACCTAAACCGTTGACCATGCAGGGAATTCAAAAAATATTTTCAGGATTTGTTTTACTGTTTTCTTTTTCGTTGCTTCATGCGCAGGTAGACAGTGTTATTGATCTGGATACTGACCCTACTGTTCATTTTTTTCAGCAAAATGAAAAGGCGGCTTCACCTGCTACAGTCACGCTGGTTACAAAAACGAACAAAATTGTTAAGCTGCCGGCTTTTCTTGAGAGTACAGGTATCTATGCTGATCATGTACTGGCTGACCTTGATATGGATGGAAAGAAGGAATTATTGATCTCGAACTATACCGGCGGGGCCCATTGCTGCGATGAGATCTATATTTTCAAAAACATTGCCCCCAACCGCTACCAGCAGGTGGTGAAATTTTTTGCCGGCAATACAATGATTACTCAGAATAAAGAATTTGTATATAATTTTTACGAACAGTTTGGTTATTTCTTTACCTGTTATGCCTGTGCCTATACCGATACTACGGATGCAGCGCCTGTTCCAATTCATAATATTGTATTGAAGTATAATAAAGGGAAAATGATGGTTGTTCCCGGGGATAAAGAACTGCGCAGCACCATCATGGATAATCTTGGAAAGCTTGCTGAACTGCCCTATGAAAAACTGGAGGATGATATTTCACAGGATAATGGTCAGCGAAAAGAAATGGCCCTGAACCTGGCTGTCTTTTATTATTCATTCGGAAGAAATATCCTGGAAACACAAAAGCTGTTCAATAAATACTATAAATTCCCCGATGCAAAAAAAGTGTGGGCTGCTTTTGTAAAGCAATTGCAATACATGAAAAAGGATAATGATTTCTGATCAGTCCCCGGAAATGAATTTCAGGTTTCGCTGAATGCCATTAAATTTTGCCCGGCTGAGTGGTGAATCAATAAATATTTTTTTAAAATTCTCTTCTGTCATTTCTTCCCATTCTTTGTTGCTTAGATTTAAGATCTCAGGTATCGGGACAAATCCGGCTTCCTGCTGCGGCTTGCTGAAACGGTTCCAGGGACAAACATCCTGGCAGATATCACAACCAAACATCCAGTTCTCAAATTTCCCCTTCATTTCACCGGGTATCATCATTTCTTTTAACTCAATGGTGAAATAAGATATGCATTTGCTTCCATCCACCACTTTACCGGGCAGGATCGCATCGGTAGGACAGGCATCAATACATTTTGTGCAGGTGCCGCAATAGTCTTTTGCAAAAGCATCATCATACTCCAGTTCCAGGTCAGTGATCAATGTAGCAATGAAATAAAAAGAACCGCTTTGTTTATTGATCAGGTTACCATTTTTGCCCACCCATCCCAAACCGCTTCGCTGTGCCCAGGTTCTTTCCAATACCGGGGCGGAATCCACAAATCCACGGCCATGTATTTCCCCTATTTCTTCTTTCATCAGTCCGATCAGGATGTTTAGTTTATTCCTGATCACTTCATGATAATCTTTCCCGAAAGCATATTTGGAAATTTTAGGTGCACCATGCTGCTGCTTTTCTGAAGGATAATAATTCTTTAATAAAGTAATTACTGACCTGGCCCCGGGTACTAATTTCCCGGGGTCAATGCGCAGGTCGAAATGGTTCTCCATGTATTGCATGCTGCCGTGCATGCCTTTATTAAGCCATTGTTCCAGCCGGCGGGCATCATCATTCAGTATTTCTGTCCTGGCAATGCCGCAATAGTCAAAACCCAGCTTAACGGCTGTTTTTTTAATAAAGGCGGTATGCTGCTGCAACATATTCACTGGTAAAAGCTGTCTTTTTACTGAGTCAAAGGTTTAATATTTATCCGGCTGCGGCAATTTTGAGTTTTTTTACGTAAAATTGGATATTAAGCCTTAGGATTTTACCACACAACTACCATCCATGAGCAAAAAATTGTTCTATTATGCTCTTTTCTTCCTCCCGCTGACCTTACAAATTAACGCACAGGAGAAAAATAAGATCAAGTTCGGTGATGTATCCCAAAAAGATTTTGCCACCACGGTATACCCGATTGACAGCAGTGCTACGGCTGTTGTTATTGCTGATATTGGATCCAGCCAGCTTGAAGGCAACAACAAAAACTGGTTTTCGCTAGTGTTCAAACATTTCAAACGGGTTCATATTCTTAACAAGAACGGGTATGATGTTGCCAATATTTCCATTTCCCTGTTTTCTAATGGTGATTTTGAAGAGCAGGTAGATAAATTGAGGGCCGTCACCTATAACCTGGAAAATGGTAAAGTGGTGGAGACAAAACTGGATGTGAAGAATAATGTATTTAAAGATAAGATCAGTAAGAACTGGGTCAGAAAAAAATTTACTTTCCCCAATGTGAAGGAAGGCTCCATCATCGAATACGAATATACGATTGCATCTGATTTTTTGACCAACCTGCAACCCTGGGATTTCCAGGGTACTTATCCCCGGCTTTGGAGCGAGTATAATCTTTCCTTGCCTGTATTCTTAGGCTATGTCTTTTTAACCCAGGGGTACCAGACTTATGATATAAAGACCAAAGACCAGCACAGCGAAATTTACCAGATTGCAGATAGCCGTGGTACCGGGGCTACTGAAAGGTTTTCAATTACTACTTCTGTGGATGATTACCGTTGGGTAATGAAAAATGTGCCTGCGCTTAAAGAAGAAAATTATACTTCCACGCTGGAAAATCACATTGCTAAAATAGAATTTCAGTTATCCGAATACCGGCATCCCCTTACCTACAGGAACATTATGGGGACATGGCCCCAGCTTACTGAACAACTGCTGAACTCTGAATATTTCGGGCAGCAGGTAACCAGGGATAATGGCTGGTTGAAAGAGGTCATTAATCCCATTGTAAATGCAACCGACAACAAGGCTGATAAAGCCAAAAAAATTTTTGCTTATGTACGGGATAATTTTACCTGCACCAGTCACGACAGGCGCTCCATGGATCAAACATTGAAAGGGTTGGTAAAAACACATAACGGGAACGTGGCTGAGATAAACCTGCTGCTGACAGCGATGATGAAATATCTGGATATTGATGCTGATCCTGTCATTCTCAGCACCCGGTCAAATGGATATACTTTTCCATTGTACCCCATCCTGGACAAATTCAATTATGTGATCTGCCGGGCTGTTATTAATGATAAAACATTTTACCTGGATGCCAGTGAACCGCATATCGGTTTCGGCCATTTGCCCCTGCGTTGTTATAATGGTCATGCCAGGGTGGTCAATAAAAATGCGGAGGCTATCGAACTGAGCAGCGATGAGGTGACGGAAACAAAAACTACCAGTGTCTTTATTATTAATGATGAAAAAGGGAACCTCGTCGGGAGTGTGCAGCAGACAACAGGTTATTATGAATCAAACGAATTGCGTGACCGGATTAAAGACAAAGGATTGGAGCAGTTACAAAAGGATATTAAAAAAGCTTTTGGAGCCGAAATAGTTATCAGCAATTTCCAGCTTGACTCATTGGATAAATATGAAAATGAACTGGGCATTCGCTATGATTTTGACATAAAAGATGAAAAAGAAGATATTATGTACCTGAACCCCCTGTTTGGGGAAGGCTATAAAGAGAATCCTTTTAAATCAGCCAAAAGGCTTTACCCTGTAGAAATGCCCTTTGCCATGGATGAAACAGTTAATCTCCAGCTGGAAGTGCCACAAGGGTATGTGGTGGATGAATTGCCCCAATCATTGCTGGTAAAGCTGAATGAACAGGAAGACGGCCTGTTTGAATACCGTATCTCACAGTCCGGCGATAATATTTCCCTGCGCAGCCGTATCCGGTTCAAACGTTCCTTTTTTATGCCGGATGAATATGAGACACTCCGTGAATTTTTTAATCTCATTGTAAAAAAGCAGGCCGAACAGATCGTTTTTAAGAAGAAAAAATAATAAATGTGTAAACGGGTATTAGTTGCTTTACTTCTTATGCTGCCCTGCCTGCTCTCCTTTGCAGGGGAAGGTGATTATGCCGTTTCTAAAATACCTGCAGCATTGCTTCAACATGCACATGTAATAAAGAGAATGGAGAAGATCAGTTTTGAAGTGATCAACACCGGCGAAGCTATTCTCAGGAAAAAATATGCGCTCACCATTATGGATGAGAACGGGGATGAGCAGGCCGGGTTTCTCGAGTTTTATGACAAGCTGCATGAGATCAGGAATATAGAGGGCACTCTCTATGACGCCAATGGAAAAGAATTGAAAAAATTAAAGAACAAACAGATCATTGACCTGACAGGTATGGATGAAAGTACTTTAGTTGATGACAGCCGCCGTAAGTTTCATCATTTTTTTTATAAGGTATATCCCTACACCGTGCAATATGAAGTGGAGATAAAATACCACGGAACTTTATTTTTCCCCGTCTGGCTGCCAAGAGAAGAGGAGAATTTTTCGGTAGAACAGAGCAGTATCAGCATTGTTTGCCCTTTGAATTATACGGTCCGGTACAAAGCTTTCAATTATACAGGGGAGCCGGCGCAAGCTACAGAGAAAGATAAAAAAATAATGACCTGGGAAGCTGCCGGGCTTCCTGCCATTAAAGATGAATTTGCTTCTCCAAGCTGGTATGAACTGAATACAGTGGTGCTCTTTGCTCCCACTGAATTCGAGATCCAGAATTATAAAGGGAGTATGAACAACTGGGAGGAATTTGGAAAATTTGTTTATACCCTGAAAGAGGGGAGAGACCTGTTGCCGGATCAGGTAAAACAAATGGTGCACCAGATCACTGATCAAATTGCCGATCCAAAAGAAAAAATTGACAGGCTTTACGAATACATGCAAAAAAACACCAGGTACATCAGCATACAATTGGGAATCGGTGGCTGGCAACCCTTTGATGCAAAATATGTGGCTGCCAAAGCCTATGGCGATTGCAAGGCGCTGACCAATTACATGTACAGTCTTTTGAAAGAGGCAGGTATTGCTTCTTCTTACACACTTATCAGGGCCGGGAAAAATGCCAATAAAGTAATGCCTGATTTTCCTTCGCAACAATTCAACCATGTCATCCTTTGCGTACCGCTGCAAAAAGATACCGTGTGGCTGGAATGTACAAGCCAGACCCTGCCCGCGGGTTATCTTGGTTATTTTACCTGTGACCGGTATGCCTTATTGATAAATGAGAATGGCGGCACACTGGTGCGGACACCAAAATACGGGATCAAAGAGAACCTGGAGACAAGGCAGATAAAAGCAACACTGGATGAGGAGGGCACGCTGCAGGTAAAAGCTTTTACCCGTTATGGCGGGCTACAGCAGGATCTGTACCACGACCTGATCCACAATCTTTCAAAAGATAAGGTAAAAGAGTTTTTACATGAAGAGCTTGACTTTGCCACCTATGAGATCAGCAACTTTGATTACAAAGAAACCAGGTCATCATTGCCCGCAGTAGAGGAATCACTTGATATCATAGTAAGTAATTATGCCACCATCACCGGCAAACGTCTTTTTATTATCCCGAATGTTATGACAAGAACGCATCGTAAACTGTCGGCAGATGAGGAAAGGAAATATGATCTTGAACTGGGGTCTGATTATAAAGATGTGGATACGGTGGAAATAAATTTGCCGGCAGGCTATACCACCGAATCAATACCGCAGGATGTATTGCTGAGCAGTAAATTCGGAAAATATTATTCCTCAGTAAGGTTGCTGGGAACACAGCTTTTCTATTGCCGGGGCATGGAGTACTATGGCGGTCATTTTCCTGCTAAGGATTATACAGAACTTGTAAAATTTTATGAAACGATCTACAAAGCCGACCGGAATAAAGTGGTGCTGGTAAAGAACCAGTAAATCATTCTGCGTACTACATAGCTTAGCGAAGTAGTATCTTATTTTTCGTCAACGTGCAGCCGGTGAAATATGCGGTGGAGGGCAGGGGCCAGGATGACACCAACATTGGTGATAAATATCACACCGCTGAAAAGGGCATAGGCAGATGAGAATATCTTCCCGTTGACACTCTTTATTTCCACTACGGGTCCCATACCACCCAAAATCATGGAAGCATTGTGTATGGAGTCGATCCAGGAAGCTTCACCCCAGTAATGATAGCCTGCAATGCCGATAACGAGACAAACCGCCATAATGAGAAGGGCAATAAGGATGTTTTTCAGTATCCGCTGGTAAAAAGTGGCTCTGGAGGCAAGAGGCTGTTTATGGTGTTCGTACATAAAAATGATTTGCCCGAAGGGCTCCTTCGGAGAATTAATTAAAGTTAGCAAATTCATATCCTGTTTCGGAAATTTTCAATAATTTTTCAGGTTATAAACCCCGCTTATGCAACTGGCAACCAAAGACATTATTGTTTTTCTCTTTTATTTTGTGTTAGTGGCCATGTATGGTTACTGGATCTACCGGAGAAAGAAGAATGTACTGGGAGGATCAAAAGATTTCTTCCTGGCAGAAGGTTCACTGACCTGGTGGGCTATCGGCGCTTCCCTGATCGCCTCCAATATTTCGGCTGAGCAGTTCATTGGCATGAGCGGAAGTGGCTTTAAAATGGGGCTTGCCATTTCATCGTATGAATGGATGGCGGCACTTACCCTGATCATTGTTGCTGTTTTTTTTATGCCCGTATATCTCAAGAACAAGATATACACGATGCCGCAATTCCTTCATCAGCGTTACAACTCAACGGTAGCGATGATCATGGCCGTGTTTTGGTTATTATTATATGTAGTGGTAAACCTGTTATCCATTCTTTACCTGGGTGCATTGGCCATTAGTGGGATTTCGGGACTGGATATTGGTCTCTGTATCGTGTTACTGGCAGTGTTCGCTGTATTTATTACGTTGGGTGGCATGAAGGTGATCGGTTATACCGATGTGATACAGGTTTTCTTTTTGATCCTCGGAGGATTGGCTGCTACTTACATTGCATTGAATTTAATTGCGCAACAATCCGGGCAATCAGGAATCATCAATGGGTTTAAATTACTGACCAGCGGGGCAGGAGATCATTTTCACATGATATTTAAAAAAAATAATTCCAATTACATGGACCTCCCCGGGCTGAGTGTATTAATTGGTGGGATGTGGATCGCCAACCTGAGTTACTGGGGATGTAACCAATACATCACGCAACGGGCATTGGGAGCCAGTCTCCCCACAGCCAGGAAAGGTCTATTGTTTGCTGCTTTTCTTAAATTACTGATG
>JBGPKR010000098.1:0-12366 GCA_041486045.1 Chitinophagaceae bacterium
ACCCTGTCACGAACTTCTTCAGGGCTTTTGCCGTTGATCGTATCTACTTTTAATAAAGCGAAATATTTTTCTCCTTCTTTTGGCGGACGTACAGCGCCATGTACCGTATCGCCTGTTTTTAATCCAAACAATTTAATCTGCGACGGGGATACATACACATCATCAGGAGATGATAAGTAATTGTAATCTGAAGAGCGGAGGAATCCATAACCATCGGGCATCATTTCCAGCACCCCTTCACTTAATATCACGCCGTCAAATTCTACATTGAACTGTTGTTCACGGCGCGGAGGGTAAAATTTATTCTGACCAACACCGGCGGGGTTTTCGGCTGACTGCTGATTACCTTCATTAAGAATCGCCTGAACCAACTGGCTCTCGTCAGACTTATTATCCTGTTCTTTTTCGGAAGGCTGTGCTTCGACAGCTGTATCTGCAGTAACTTCTTTTTCATCCGGTTTTTTGCGGGCTCTTTTAACAGGAATTTTCTCTTCTTTTTTCAGGGGCATATTGGGTTTTTTAATGATTGTTTTTTCTTCACTGTGGGTTGTGAGCGGAGCCGGTACTGAGCTTGTCGAATTGTCTACTTCAGCCTCTTCGCTGCTGATACTTGTGTTTACTTTGATAATGCGTTTACGTTTTCCGTCCTCGCTGGGTTTTGCGCCTTTGGATCCGGCGATAGCCTGGCTATCAAGGATCTTATACACGAGGTCCTGTTTGCCCAATTTTTTTGAGTTGGGTATTTTCAACTGCTCGGCAATGTCCAGCAGTTCGGGAACGAGCATGTCGTTCAGTTGTAGAATATCGTACATATAAACATCTTGAGGTTAGTCACAACTCGCAGTTACTAATCGGGAAAAATGAAAAAGTTTGAGTTTATGTTGAATGAAATCGGCGGGTAAACGGGAATCAAATCTTTGGGAGAACTATACTTATCAGCCTCTTTCCAATGCAATGATACGGCTAATTTGGGAAAATCAAAAATTTTTGGGTTTTGCCAGCTTCAGTACCCTGATTGGGCTGATGTTGCAGAGTTTATCCCGATGACTATCGGGGCTCCGTTCAGGGTTCGGTTCGCTAATCAACAAATTTAAACAGGGCAGAATTTACTTTTTGCCATTTAATAGTATAAACAATAAATTATGGCATATTTTAACCGACACAGAAACCCCTATCTATCCTGCCCCTCTTGCTTTATCTTTGCCCCTCGAAAAAAGAACAAGATGTTCAACAAGCGAATCAAAATAAAGGAGCTGCTGGCACAGGAGCCAACCGGGCAACAAGTAACAGTAATGGGATGGGTGCGTACCTTTCGCAACAACCAGTTTGTTGCTTTGAATGACGGCAGCACAAATAATAACCTGCAGATTGTGATGGAACTGGGCAAGTTTGATGATGAGCTGCTGAAAAGAATAACTACTTCAGCTTCGCTGAAGGTTACCGGGATTGTTGAGCCATCATTAGGCCGGGGACAAAAGATGGATCTGAAAGCAGTAACGATAGAAATTTTGGGAGACAGTGAGGCAGAAAAATATCCCTTACAACTTAAGAACAAACCAAGCCTGGAATTTTTGCGTGAAAAAGCCCACTTGCGTTTTCGCACCAACACATTTGGTTCAGTGTTCCGGGTCCGTCATGCACTGGCATTTGCCATTCATAAATTTTTTAATGATAAGGGCTTTGTCTATATGCATACGCCTATCATTACCGGGAGTGATGCAGAGGGGGCCGGAGAGTTGTTTAAAGTAACCACATTGCCTTTTGATAAAACTCCCCGTAATGAGGATGGCTCTGTGAATTTTAAAGAAGATTTTTTTGGAAAGGCAACCAATCTCACCGTCAGTGGGCAATTGGAAGGAGAATTAGCTGCCACAGCTTTCGGAGACATCTATACATTTGGCCCGACATTCCGGGCGGAGAACAGCAACACCACAAGACATATTGCTGAATTCTGGATGATAGAACCCGAAATGGCTTTCTATGACCTGGAAGATAATATGAATCTTGCCGAAGAGTTCATTAAATATATTATTAAATATGCTTTAGATAACAACAGGGAAGACCTGGAATTCCTGGCACAGCGATTAGCAGAAGAAGAAAAACAATTGCCGCAGGAAAAGCGGAGTGAAATTGGATTGATAGAAAAACTGGAGCTTGTACTGAATAATAATTTTGAACGTATCACGTACACCGAAGCCATCAATATTTTAAAAGAAAGCAACCACAACAAGAAAAAGAAATTTCAGTATGAGATCAGCGGCTGGGGAATGGACCTGCAAAGTGAACATGAAAGATGGCTGGTGGAAAAACATTTTAAAAAACCGGTTATTCTTTCCGATTATCCCAAAGAGATAAAAGCATTTTACATGCGGCAGAATGATGATGGTAAAACCGTGGCTGCGATGGACATCCTTGCTCCCGGTATCGGGGAAATTGTCGGGGGCTCACAAAGAGAAGAACGGCTGGATAAACTGGAACAACGAATGAAAGAAATGCATGTTCCTGCTGATGAATTGTGGTGGTACCTGGACACAAGAAAATTTGGCACCGTTCCCCATGCCGGCTTCGGGCTTGGTTTTGAAAGGATGATTCAGTTTGTGACAGGCATGACGAACATCCGGGATGTAATTGCTTTTCCCAGGACACCGGGCAGTGCAGAATTTTAAATCTGGTAACAAATAAAAAGAATGTCCGAAGACACTCTTTTTATTATCAAATTACTTCGCATACATTTTATCCTGAATAGCACTCACTTTATTACTGAATTCAACAGCTTTGGCCGGATCACTGATTGTTTTGGTGTAAGCAGTTGAAGCACCCAGGACCGCTGTGTATAGTTTAGTAAGTTCCAGGTAATGACCGGAATAATTCGGATCATCTTTTTGCTTTTTCTCATCCGCTATCCGGGCATCCACCACTTTTTGCATGGCATCGAGTACTGAAACTTCGTCTTTCAGTGAAGCAGTGTCAATCTTCGGCACCATGCCGTCATCGCTTCCTTTTGACGGACCAACCGTTTCGGTATTGGTTTTGACCTCATCTTTCTTTTTATCATTTCCTCCGCAGGACACTATAAATAATGAAAAAGCAGCCAGAAATACGGCTGCAAATAAAAATCTTGATTTCATGACAAATTAGTTTGGTGAATAAACCTTAAGATACGGAATGTAATGAAACAAGGACAAATTTATTCATGTACACACATTACAGGAATGTGCGACTGAAAGACGAGCTGTTTGGTTGAACTTGTCTTAAATAATCCATCCAGCAATTTATGTTTCTTTGGAATTGAAATTACCAGGTCAAGGTTATTTTTTTCTGCAAACTCGTTGATGCCATCTTCAATGTCTTTATGTTCGATAAAATGGTATTCGGGTTTTGCATCTTCCAGCATGGTATGCAGGAGCAACGACTCTTCTCTGGCTTCGGGTTTAAAATGATGGTTGTGATAATCAACATTCAGCACATGCAGTTCGGCATTGAATTCTTTGGTAAACTCCTTAATGGATTGGGCAGGAGTTGCTTTCACCACATCCCTAAAGTCGCACGCAAATCCGATTTTCTTAATTCCGGCTCCAAATGTTTTGCCCGGGGGAACACAGATGACCGGCCATGTTAAATGACGAATAACCGTCAGGGTGTTGCTTCCAAAAAGCACTTTTTCAATGCCAGAGGTTCCCTTGGTTCCCATTACTATTGCAAAGGGACGCACCTTGTTGCTGATAGACTCCAGCTCATCTGTCACGTTTCCCAGCCGGGCTTCCGTATAAACTTTCAACGAACCGGAAGTGATATGTTCCACTTCCTTTTTAAGTTCGGCCAGCTTGTCTTCGGCGTTTTTTTTCAACTCTTCAACCGATATCAGCAGGACAGGTACATCTGAATAGCTGACCGGGACATTATAAACATGGAGCAGCAAAATACTCGCATTAACAGCTTTTGCCATATCAATTCCATAATGCATGGCATTGGCAGCCACAGGAGAATAATCGGTGGGAATGATGATCGTTTTCATAACTAAAATATTATAAGTAAAAGTAACATCGGCCATCCACGGAATCCATGACAATCATCATGCCGGATGGTGATTTTATTGTGGAAACCGGCCATATCTGTATCTAAAAGGAAAGACTATATGAGTGATTTAAACATAGTAATAAATAATAGCCGGAAAGCCGGGGTACAACATATGAAAAAACATAACCCGAAAATTGATATGACGCCGATGGTTGATCTTGGGTTTTTATTGATCAGTTTTTTTGTTATCACCACAGAACTGAGCCGGCCCAAAGCCATGAACCTTTATATTCCGGCAGACGGGCCTCCAACTCCAACCGCTAAATCCAAAACCATTACTTTTCTGGCCGGGGCAAATAATAAACTGTTTTATTATTGTGGGGAAGAAAAGGATGCCGGGATACTGGACCCGGTATTCAAAACCTCGTGGGATGAAAAAAACGGGATCGGAAGAATAATCAGTGAAAAACAATTACTGCTTGATAATGTGAAGGGAGGAAGAAACGAAATGCTGGTTATCATCAAACCCGGCAAAGAATCAACGTACAAAAATGTTGTTGATATACTCGATGAAATGACAATTCACGGGGTCACGCGGTATGCTGTTGTAAAGCCCGGCGATCAGGATGCTCAGTATCTTGAAAAAAACCAGTAATTATTTTTTCAGGTAGGCAACAATCCGTTGTCGGGTATTTTCCCGGATGTTCAGGTAGAATAGATTTATATCAGCGATATGGTAGTTCCGGGAAAAATATAAAAAACTCCAGGGAAACTTTGGTTTTTTGACATACAGCAATCCATTGCTGATCCGGGCATCAGTAGTTTGGTAATATACGGTGTTGAACTTCGTGAGCACACTTCCTTTATTCAATTTTTTAGAAGCATATTCATTGGTAGTTGTCCAGCTAAGCGGATTGGTAACATATGAATTTCCATTCTCACTTTTCAGATAATAAGGAACAAAGCCATTCCGGAATGTCCTCCAGCTGCAGAGACAGTCGGTCTGCAGCGAATCAGTGCACATTTCCAGGGAACTAAAATATTCTTTTGGAACCGGCCATCCGATTATATAGGCCACTACCAGTTTGTTTTGAAGGGGTCTGTCTTCAAAAAATTCTTTTAATAAACGTTCAGCCAGTAAACTTCCCTGGCTGTGTGAAGCGATAATGATCGGTCTTCCTTTATTCCAGTTTTTTAAATAATAGACAAAGGCATTTTTCAAATCATCATA
The DNA here is from genome assembly GCA_041486045.1 of Chitinophagaceae bacterium. GTDB lineage: Bacteria > Bacteroidota > Bacteroidia > Chitinophagales > Chitinophagaceae > JJ008. Next base: position 5,249 of record JBGPKR010000098.1, read on the forward strand.
TGCCAGGTCAAAGGCCTTATCTTTTTTTTCTTTATCCTTCAAATAAAAATTGCTGATATGTGCCTGCCGGTATCTTGGCGCAAACACCCGGCATTGCTGGTTAAATACACTTGCCTGGAATAAAATGGTTGAATAATCTGTTTTGGCATTGATATAATCATCGTCAATGTCTGCATTTTGCCTTTTCGTTTTCCGTTTTAATGTATATGTGGTAGGATGCAGGAAGAAAACATCGGCTACAGAATCCCTGGTTTCATTTTTTAAAGGGGCAGGCACACTATCCGACGGGTCCTGCTTCCAGGGGTGAGCAGCCCAATAATCGAGATTGCCATAGTCGGGCTTACCGTCCGGGCTTTTGAACTGGTAATGGCTTTTGAAGGACTGATATTTATCGGAACAGGAGAAAAGACCTGCCAATAATAGTACTAAAAGGAAACACTTCTTCATTTGGCAAAATAACCTAAAACCGCCCGGAACGGTTCATTCATCCAACTATTTCACCATTTATAAAAACTACCTGAACCACATTCAGCTGTTGTTTTTTGGGGGTTTAATCAGGCTCATACTGGGTTTCGGGCTTTTTGTGAGGGTCATTTTAAGAAATTATTTTTAAAAACACAGTACTTTGTGTTGCATAGTACCAAATATCACCCTATCTTTGGGTCATAATAGATGCCCCTATCCCCTAAAGGGGAATTTTAAAGGGTATATTAAATAACAAACTAAAAGAAACCAAACCTCCCTTTAGGGAGGAAGGAGGGCAAGGATCATGAATATTGAAAACACACAAAGCCAGATGCGGAAAGGGATACTGGAGTTCTGCATTCTTTCCATTATTCGCCGGGGAGAGGCCTATCCCAGCGATATTGTGGAGGAGATGCGGGCGGCCAACCTCCAGATACTGGAAGGAACTCTTTATCCACTGCTCACGCGGTTGAAAAATGCAGAAATGCTTACTTATAGATGGGTAGAAAGTAATTCAGGCCCACCCCGTAAATATTTTTTACTTACAGAAAAAGGAAACAGCTTTTATAAAGAACTGGAGCAAACCTGGAATGAACTTTCCAACGGTGTAAATGCACTGACCAGTAAAAAGTCCGATGAGCCACTGAACAACTAATCAACCAACTTCAACCAAATAATAATAACATGAAAAAGATTATCAATATAAACTTAAGCGGCCGGGTGATACCGATCGAAGATTCCGCTTATGAAAAGCTGCAGGCTTACATTGAGAGTTTGCGCCGCTATTTTGCCAATGAAGAAGGCCGTGATGAGATCATCAACGATATTGAAAGCCGCATTGCAGAACTGATGAGTGAAAAAATCAGGCTCGGATCTTCAGCAATTACTGATCCGGATGTAAATGAAATTGTTTCATCCATGGGTACTGTTGAAGATTTTAAAGCAGTAGAAGATGAAACAGCAGCCGCAACATCTTCTTCTTCTCAACATAGCAGTGCCAATACAAACGCAGGGTATACTTATACCAAAAAAGGAAAAGGACGGTTGTACCGGGACAGTAGCGATAAAATGATAGGAGGTGTTTGTGCGGGTATAGCCAATTACCTGAATCTTGACCCCACGGTGGTAAGGATCTTATTTGCTATCGTAACATTTGGGGGTTTTGGATTAGGGATCCTCGCCTATATATTATTGTGGATCATTTTGCCGCCCAAGGACCTTGAAGGGTTTTCGGGAAAAAGACTATACCGGAATCCGGATGATAAAGTTATCGGTGGTGTTGCAGGCGGCCTTGCTGCTTATTTTAACAGAAGAGTTTCTACTATCCGGATCATATTTGTTGCTCCTATCGTACTCAGCATATTTATTAGTATATTAAGAAATATCAGCCATCATTATGGTTTTGGCTATGCTCTTAACATTGGCTTTGGTTCACTCAGCGGTACTTTTATCCTGGCGTATATTATACTTTGGATCGTATTGCCCGAGGCAAACAGTGAGTATCAGAAAATGGAAATGAGGGGAGAAACAGTTGATGTAAACCGGATCCGCCAGAATGTAAAAGAAGGAATGGAAAACATGAAGGGCCGGATGAAGGAGTGGGGCCAGGAAGTAAAAGAATTTGCCGGTACAAGAGGGAAAGCATTTACCGCAGAAGCCGGTGATGCTGCAAGAAGAACCAGTAATGGTCTTGGCCATATCATTGGCGTTATTTTCAAAGCATTCTTTTTATTTATTGCCGGTTCGATTGCTTTTGGCCTGTTTGTGGCTTTCATTGCACTCATATTTGGCGGAGTGGCCTGGTGGCCCGTTAATAATTTTTTATGGACAAGTAAGTGGCAGCAATTTTATGCCTGGGGCACCGTTATTTTCTTTTTAGGCGTGCCGCTGATCGGGTTTATTATTTGGGTAGTTCGCAGATTATTAAGGACCCGTTCACGCAGCAATTATCTGGGATGGACCTTTGGGGCTCTTTGGACATTGGGTTGGGTATGCGCAATCCTGTTTGCGGCCAGCCTCTCCAGGGATTTCAGTGATTATGTGCATGCCGATACCCCCATCACAGTTAATCAGCCGGCTCACGGAAAAATGATCGTTGCTGTTTCTCAGCCGGTACTGGAATATACCGGCCACTTCTGGTGGATAGATAATGAGAGTGACGGATGGGATCTTTCTTCAGATACACTCAGGTTATCAACTGTAAGATTTGATGTGCAGGCAAGCACCGATTCTTCCTACCATGTTGTACTGAAAAAATACAGCTATGGAAAAACTGAGGAAGATGCTTTGTCAAGGGCAGAGAATATTACATACAATATTTCATCAAGGGACAGTGTACTGGATCTGGGCAGCGGGTATTCAATAAGCAAGGATAAAAAATTCCGGCTTCAGCAGGTAGAAATAGCTATCCAGGTACCTGTGGGAAAGAAAATAAAATTTGATGAATCAGTGAAAGAAAAACTGAACCCGCTGAATTTTAGAATCAGGAAAAGATATTATCGCCGGAAACTTGTCAGTATTGAAGTAAATGATGATCGTTATTTCAGATTTAAAACCGGCGTTGATTATACAATGGGTGAAGACGGATTGCTAAAAGACCCGGCAGGAGGGTCTGTTTCCCAGCCGGATAATAATTATCGCTACGATAAAAATGACAGCCTCAATCTTGAAAAAACGATAGAACAAAAAAAACAGGAGCTGAAGGAACTTGAAGAAAAGAAAGCCAAACAGCAAGCCAAACCCAATGTTATTATAAAAAAGAAAACAGACACAGAAAACGGCGCAGTTGCCCTGCGCTCTTCGCCTGACTTTACCCTGGTTCAATTTTTTTGATAAATATAGGTTGAGGTTCCGCCGCATGCGGGGCTGGTTGAATCCCGCTGAACCCGGGAAGGAAAAGCCCCATTAACGGGGCTTTTCTGTTTTACTGAATACTGCTCAGCCCTGCCTGCTCGCCTTGCGCCACCGCTAAAGCTAAGGCGGCACGCGGTCGCATAGCTTCAGCGACGGAGCACGGAGCAAGGCCGACAGGCAGGTTCTGCGAAGTAGTATATTTGCGGACAAGTCTAAAATTTTATAATGAAAAACACCCCGTTTACCAACAAACATATTGCCCTTGGAGCTAAAATGGCTGAGTTTGCCGGTTACAATATGCCCATCAGTTATACCGGGATTAATGATGAACATGCAGCTGTTAGAAAAAATGCCGGTGTATTTGATGTAAGCCATATGGGAGAATTTATTCTTAAGGGAGAAAAGGCACTTGATCTTATACAACGGGTAACAAGTAATGATGCAGCAAAATTGAAAGCCGGGCAGGCGCAATACAGCTGCCTGCCGAATGAGGACGGGGGCATCGTGGATGACCTGCTGGTGTATTGTATCGAAGAAAACAAGGTATATATGCTTGTTGTAAATGCATCAAACATTGAAAAAGACTGGAACTGGATAAAGGACCATAACAAGAACCATGTGGAGATGCACAATATCTCTGACAAAACCTGCCTGCTGGCCATACAGGGCCCGAATGCAACGAAAATATTACAGCCGCTTACTGATATGGATATTCTTAACCTGAAGTATTACACTTTTGTAAAAGGAAAATTTGCCGGAGTAGAGAATGTATTGATAAGTGCAACAGGTTACACCGGCGCCGGAGGTATTGAGATTTATTTCGAAGACAAAGACGGTGCAGCTGATAAAATATGGAATGCCATTTTTGCTGCCGGTACCCCGCAGGGAATGAAACCCGTTGGTCTTGGCGCCAGGGATACGCTAAGGCTTGAAATGGGCTTTTGTTTATATGGCAATGATATTGATGATACCACTTCGCCATTAGAAGCCGGGCTTGGATGGATCACCAAATTCAGCAAAGACTTTACAGCCAAAGAAATTTTTAGCAAACAAAAAGCGGAAGGAGTGGAAAAAAAGCTGGTAGGGTTTGAAATGTTAGAAAAGGGAATTCCCCGGCATGGCTATGAAATAAAAGATTACACCGGCGCTACTATTGGCCATGTTACTTCAGGCACCCAGTCGCCCAGTCTTGGCAAAGCCATCGGAATGGGATATGTCATTACATCCTGTGCGGCCATTGATTCGGAGATTTACGTCAAGGTGAGGGATAAACTGCTGCAGGCAAAAGTTTCCAAGATCCCATTTGCAAAATAAAGAAGTACGGTAAGATTTTTGTGTGAGCAGGGCATACATTGTACTTCTTACTTCAAACATACTTCAATGCCAACTATTCATCTTACAACGTTTATTGGGGCTCCGGTCAATGTGGTGTTTGATCTCAGCCGGCATATTGGATTGCACAAAGAATCCATGTCCAGGTTTAAGGAAGAAGCGGTGGCAGGAATAAGGTTCGGGTTAATTGAAATAGATGAAACCGTAACCTGGAAGGCAAAGCATTTTTTTAAAAACAGGTTCCTGCGGTCAAAGATCACAGAAATGATGAAACCGGACATGTTTACCGATGAACAGGTCCAGGGAGATTTTAAAATGATGAAACATGAACATCACTTTAAACCCTGTGACAATGGCACGATCGTTATTGACCTGTTTCACTTTGAATCACCCTACGGGATACTGGGGAAATGGTTCAACAGCCTTTATCTTACTAACTACATGAAACGGCTGCTGGAACAGCGGAATAAGACCATCAAAGAATTTGCAGAGAGTGAAAAATGGAAGAAACTGCTGATAAAATAACGAACATATCCGTTAAATTCCATTCCTTTATTTTTGTTGTTACAGCATTATGAGCAATAAGCCAACCCTTCATACCTCTCTTTCGCCTGCGTTGTTACATTTATATGATCTCAGCAACAGCATTGTTGTCATTATAGATGTTTTCCGGGCCACATCTACTATCGCGGCGGCATTATATAACGGGGCAAGATCTGTTATCCCGGTTGATTCTGTACCCCGGGCACTTGAGATCAGCAAAAATATTGATGGCATCGCCGCCGGAGAAAGGGATGGGGTGATAGCGGAAGGATTACAGCATGGCAATTCACCATTAGAATACAGCCGGGAATTTATTGAAAACAAAACACTGGTACTTACCACTACCAACGGCACCAGGTTGTTGCAAATGGCGCTGGATAAGAATGCGGCAACCATTATCTCGGGTTCATTTCCAAATCTTTCTGCTGTTTGCGATTTCCTGTCTGCAGAAAAGAAGAATGTGGTGCTGGGCTGTGCCGGCTGGAAGGAACGCTTCAATCTCGAAGACACATTATTTGCAGGAGCGGTGATTCACCGGTTGAAAAAAAAATTTATCATTCATTGCGACAGCTCATTCATGGCGGAGACGATTTATGCAAAGCATAAAAATAATTTAATTGACTTTGCGCCCCATCTCACACACTACCATCGCCTGGTGGAAAGGTTCGGATTGATCGAAGATATTAGGTTTTGTCTTACTGCTGACGTGGCCAATGTGCTGCCCGTATATATAGAGGGGAAACTGGTTGCAAAATAAAAAAACCTACTAAGATACTTCTTTTTTTCAGTACAATCCCCGATTAAAAATTATTTTTTATTTATCCCATTTTGTAAGGAATTCACCTGTACATTCTTTTACATTTGCCGATTACTCTTTTTTGGAATAAGCAACAGGCAACTGGCAATAGGCAAGGCCGAAGAGTCTGAAATTATTGCTTATTGCCTGTTGTCAATTGCAAATTAGTTTATGGCATTACCGCACCTTATCAAGTACATTTATACACATGGCACGGATGAAGTGATCCGCAGGGGCAAAAAAATACATGCTATCGGGTATGTAGAACTGGTGGAGTATGATGACTTGTTTGGCTCCGCGGTATTCCGGGTAAAGGACGACAGTTACGCCACGTATTATAAAGTTTACATTCAAAAATTCAAGGACCCCAAATCAACCTCGCTGCGTTGCGGATGCCCGTACAACCTGGGTGAAATCTGCCGCCATGAAGCAGCAACTTTATTTCAATTGCAGGAACTGATTGACCGCGGCCACCTGCAGGCTGACCATGTGCAGTACGATCAGCGGCACACGATTGTCAAAATGAAAACAATAGACCTGAAAAGCCTGCGCCTTTTTTCTTCTCAGGAAGTATTCACCGAAGCTGAAAAGTTTTTGAGAACAAACAAAGCCGTTATTGAGTATGCAGAGAATGAAACCGTGAAAGCATTGGTGAATGTAAACGGGCAATCCTGTAAAGTGATTATCCGGAAAAACGAAGAAAGAAATTTTGATACGAGCTGTGATTATGATGATAAGGAACACCCGCTATGCCTGCCCAAGGTGATCGTGTTGCTGCAACTACTGAATATTTATGGCGCCAATTATTTTGACAGTATCCGGAACTGGGATAAAGAAAAAAATAAACTGCTTGAAGCCTACGGCTATTCATTAAAAGATGACCTGGATGGCAAATTTGAATTTGCATATAAAGACGGGAAACCTTTTTTGAGGGTCATGGATCCGGGTATCAAAAGAGTGACCCCTTCGGCAATGCCGGAAAGAACGGTGTTCATTCCGATAAAAGAAAGAGAAGTTGAGTCACCGCAGATCATGGAAGAAGAAGTGATGAGGTCAACGCAAAGGCTTGGCATTGTTTTCAATTTCAGAAAAAAAAATTACCCCCAGTTTACCGTTGATGTTGTTATTG
>JBGPKR010000099.1:0-12142 GCA_041486045.1 Chitinophagaceae bacterium
ATTCGATTGCATTGTCATTAAGGAAAATGGTTTTATAATTCCATGCCAAGATATTTATAAGAAGAACCATTCCAGTATATTGTATATCCGGCAACATCAAACATAATAACCTTTATTCCATCTCCATTCATCTTTACCTGTTTTTCAGTGCCGTCATTATCAATACCTTTCAGGTCAGCTTTGTGAAAGGTTTCAAGAGTTCCATTGCCAACATAATCATCACCCCAGATAACAATATTATCGGGACCAGTTATAATGGCGATCTTATTTTCAGTATGCCCGTTATCGGTGACCAAAGCAGCGTAATCAATTTTGCCATCCCGGTTAAAGTCACCTTTTGTGATATAGGGAAAATCGGGGTCTTTCTTTTTTTTCTCAGCAATGTTATTGTCATAAATATTTTTATCCCAACCTGCTTCTTTATCGGTTAATACATGCCACTTGTCCGCAAACTTTGTTTTAAGCAGGCTGTTGATGGTTGCTTCATCCGGTAAATAAGCACTTGTTATATTATCGGTAACGATTGAAGAATCCCGGCCGTTTGTTTTTGCTGTATCAGTCATTTTATTGATGGTATCATTTGGCCGTGGCTTTTCTTTATCACTATTTTGCCCGCAGGACAGAAGAGTGAATGCAGCAGTAAAAATTATGAGTCGCATAGAAATGATTTTAAAGATGGAGAGTTTGATTTGAATTTACGGAGAGTTAATATTTTGGCTTAATCATTTCATTTCCGCCGGGTGTCAGATAGCCCCGTCATCATTTGTGGCACCCGGCGTTTCATCCCTTTGTAATGAGTTTCATTTAACCGCCAACTCTGTATATTGTTTACTGATCTTATCAATGATATAGCCGCTTATCCAGCCTACATAGGCATACCGGGGAAAAATAAATTTCTTATTAGGATTCACGGTGTTCACCTGCTGTATCAGTTCATCCAGCCAGATGGAACCGGCCAGCAATGCTTTCTGATCATAGGTATTTACCACCCGTTTGATATTGGCCAGTGAAGCTGCTGCATCATCGGGGCTCAATATATTGCTCAGGTCAGGATTCACCAGTTCATTATAGTTGCTGTAGACCAGTTTGCGGAAATCAGCAATATCCTGGCGGGTGAGCTCCACATGGTTTTGCCGGATAAGTTCCGGGTGCATCAGGGAAGCTATTGACCACACAATACCACCGGAGAGATACACAACATCCCTTGATTTAAAATCTAACTTATCCCTGAACTGGTACACCACCATCCTTCCCAGGCTGTCAATGATTATTTTCTCTGCTGCCCGCTGGAAATCTTCCAGGTTCAGGTTGCCCGGCACCCTGGCTTCCACCAACCGCTGAAAAGATTTGGTACCCAGCGGAAAGGTAACGGGGATAAATGCTCTGCTGGCATTAATATATCCGCCTTTGGTGTTCCCGCTGCCTACATCCAGCTGGTTGGCCGTCAGCCGGTTCATTTGGGGCACAATGCCCTTAAAACTAAGTTGGGCCTCTTCTTCTACGGTGATATAGCGGATCTTAATCTGCGGGTCCAGATCCAACGGCCGCACCACTGAAGCAAAATATTCGACTTTGTTGTATTTGTCCAGCTCTTGTTTCAGCCCGCTGCTGATAACGATATGTATCTTTGAAGAAGGGATCTGGTATTTTTTCCGGATGATATCATAAAAGATGGTAACAGCATCAAAGGTTTCTTTTTCGCTCTGGTAGGATAAAGCGGCTGCATCTGTATTGATAGCAGTATCGGCTTTCAGGATGTAATCGTTTTCACCATTGGTAATCTTCACTTCTATCACACTTAGTTTAATACCCTTTGCGCCTATCTCCACACCGGCATACAGTTCGCCAATGCCCTGCAAACTTTTCACCTGGCCGGCAAGTACGTCCGCTATTAATGTAATTCCAAGTGTTTTGTAAAGTTTGATAGCTTTCTCGTAGGAGTCCACCGCCAGTTGCTTTTGTTTGGTCTTGCTGTAAAGATTTCCCAGACCTTCATATGCCTGTGCCTGGTGATAGCTGTTCTTTGAAACTTTTGCATTTTGCAGGGCCTTGTTGAAATATTCTTCAGCCGCTTCAAATTGCTGCGCCTCCAGCAAGGTATTGGCGGTTTTCAGAATACGGGACGTTGGCTGATTCCTGGTTTGCTGGGCAACAACTTTATTGCAGACAAAGACCAATACGAGGACAGGTAATAATTTCCGGAGTACTGTGTTCATTTGTTTCGATTTTAATGGGTGCCGGGTGCGGCAAAATGAATGGCAACAGAATTGCCGGAACAAAAGTAGAATAATCAATTGCTGGCTTTGGCAACAGCCATCTTCAATTGTGAACAGCTTTTCAACATTTTCCCTGTTGACCTTGGTTTGCAAAAAAGGAGAGTATGTTTTTTCTTTCTTCGATATTTTTTCCTCACAATTTCTCCAATCCTATACTTTTGTGCGGTAAAAATAATTTCTTGCCTGACTAACTCATTCAGTTGACATGACAAATTCCTATTACGACCTCGTCAAGCAAACCTTTAATTTTCCCCAGGAAGGTATTGAAGTAGAAGAGGGCAATCTTTACTTCAATGGTCTTGACCTGAAAGCCCTTATTACCAAATACGGGACACCACTGAAACTTACTTACCTGCCTAAAATCGGTACCCAGATCAAAAAAGCAAAGTTGATGTTTGCCGCGGCTTTTAAAAAGCACAAATATGAAGGCAAATATTTTTATTGCTATTGCACCAAGAGTTCACACTTCAGTTTTGTGGTGGAAGAGGCGTTGAAAAGTGATATTCACCTCGAGACTTCCTATGCGTATGATATTGAAATTATCAAGAAGCTCTACCAGAAGAAGAAGATCACGAAAGACATTCATATTATCTGTAATGGGTTCAAGCAAAAAGGCTACACCCGCCGCATTGCCAACCTGCTGAACTCAGGGTTTAATAATGTGATACCTATCCTGGATAATAAAGAAGAACTGAAAGAGTATGCCAAAACAGTAAAAGGGCCGTTCAAACTCGGGATCCGTGTGGCGGCGGAGGAAGAACCTAATTTCCCTTTTTATACATCCAGGCTTGGCATCCGTGCCAAAGATATCCTGGAGTTTTATGTGGACAGGATTGAAGGATATGAAAGCAAATTCCAGTTGAAGATGCTGCATATATTTCTGAATAAAGGCATCAAGGACGATATTTATTACTGGAGTGAGTTAAACAAAGTGATTAACCTCTACTGCCAGCTGAAGAAAATTTGCCCGGAACTGGATTCTATTAATATCGGGGGCGGATTTCCCATCAAGCACTCATTGGGTTTTGAGTATGATTACCAATTCATGATCAATGAGATTGTAAGAAATATTAAAACGGCCTGCAAGAAAGCCAAAGTGCCGATGCCTCATATCTTTACCGAGTTTGGAAGCTATACGGTAGGGGAGAGTATGGCACATATCTTCAGTGTGATTGCCGAGAAAGTGCAGAATGACCGGGAAACATGGTACATGATCGATTCATCTTTCATCACCACCCTGCCCGACACCTGGGGTATTGGTGAAAAATTCCTGATGCTGCCGGTCAATAAATGGGATTCAGATTATCAACGGGTCGTGTTGGGTGGCATTACCTGCGACAGTCATGATTATTATGATTCAGAGGAGCATATCAATGAAGTGTTTCTTCCAAAAATAAACAATGGAGAATCGCTCTATGTTGGTTTCTTTCATACAGGCGCCTACCAGGATCAGATAAGCGGTTATGGCGGCATTAAGCACTGTCTCATTCCTTCACCCAAGCATGTTATTGTTGGCTATGACCGGAATGGAAAACTGGTGGATTGGTTGTATGCAAAACAACAGACTGCTCAGAGTATGCTGAAGATACTCGGCTACAAATAAAGAGGCCCTTTTGCTGAAGTGGATCTGTCTGACGGTCTCCGTCTGACACATGATCAAAAAGTTAACGGTATCTCCGTTGACGGTTATTCACATTATAATTCCGCTTCCATTCATTGTACTCCCGCTGATCATAATGCACCCGGCTGATAAATTTTCTGTCAAGGTAAAAACGGTTGTCGTAACCCTGCCAGTACATATACCCCTGTGCTGATTGATGATAATATCTTCCGTCGGGATACCTGTTCATCGTAAAACCGGGCGTTGGAGAAATGATCAATGAAAAGGTAGCCCGGTAACGGGGAGCAGGAGCTTTTGAATAATATTCCCGGCTAGGGCCGCAACTTGTGATCAGGACGGCTATTGTACAGATCAATAGCGCAGACAAAATAAATGTTTTCTTCATGACTGTCATTTTAGTTTAAGGATGATTTTTTTAAAATGACGACCCCCGCTTCCGGCAGGCTGTTGCTGTTTTGTTAATCTCTTGTTTTTTTATTTCTTACTTCGGTAGGGTCGTAATTCTTTGCAATAGGCTGATCTGTTGCCGGTATCGGTTTTGTTTCCACCATCACAGGGGTAGTTTTTTCATCTTTTTTGCTTGTTATAACGGTATCTTTTACTGCGGAAACCGGGAGGAAAACTTTTGCCAGCTTGTCCAGTGCCATAGTTTTGCTGCCGGTATCCCTGCCCATTATAATATCCGTGGTTACCCAACCGTCTTTTTCAGATTGCAAACTATCCAGTTCGAGAAACCGTAGCGTTGTTGCCTGGTTGTCTTTTACGGATTCATTCCGGGGTTTGAACAATTTGCTGCTGTATTCTTTGCTGGCGGCACAACTGGCAGCTAATGCCACAATCATCATCAAAACGACCGCTTGTAATATTCTCGCTGTTTGCATGGCTATTGATTTTATTTTTATCATACACAATCCAACGTACAAATGATTCAATTCATTTGCCATAAACTCTTAAAATCAATCAGTATGAAATATTTTTTCATAGTATTAACAGTAATGATGTGCGGAGTAGCTGCTAAAGGACAAACGGCTGAAGATTCTGTGAAGACAGTTATCAACAACATGTTCACCGGTATGAAAACTGCAGATACCCTGTTGCTGAAAAGCTGTTTTGCTGACAGTATGGTACTCCAGACTATTTCAAGAAACAAAGAAGGAATGCTGATTGTGAGAAATGAAGCCCCGTCAGGGTTTATAGATTTTGTAAGCAAAGAGTTACCCGGAAACGCGGACGAAAGAATAACATTTGATGTGGTAAAAGTGGACGGTCCGTTGGCTATTGCCTGGACACCATATAATTTTTACTATAAGGGCCAGTTCAGTCATTGCGGCGTCAATTCATTCCAGTTGGTCCGCTTTAATGGTGAATGGAAAATTCAGTATATAATAGATACAAGGAGGAAGCAGGGATGTGGGGAATGAGTCGGGAGTCGGGAGTCAAGAGTAGTGAGTGGCCGATAGTATAAGACTTACTCGAAAAGCAAGGGCTGTGTGGCGGCAAGTCTCCCTTTAGGGAGATTTAGAGGGCATAAGAAACCCTCCGTAGAAACGGAGGGTGTAAACCAAAACCAACTGCTTATGAGAAATTTTTCGGATATTTTTATTTGATCACAATTTTTGTTGCCGATGCTTTGACTGTTTCCTTCTTCGGAAGGTTTAATGTCAGCACTCCATTGATGTAAGAAGCTTCAATGTTCGTTGCATCAATTTTTTCATCTAATGTGAAAGATCTCTTAAAAGACCTGAAGCTGTACTCCCGGCGGATTTGTTTTTCTTGCGGGGCATAGCCGAAACTATCTTCTTTCACTCCTTCTTTCTTTTCAGCCGAAATGGTAAGCAGGTTCTGATCAAGGTTTATTGTGAAATCTGTTTTTTCAAAACCCGGGGCCACTACTTCCAGCTGGTAAGTCTTTTCTGTTTCTTTGACGTTAACCGGGATAAATCCCTTGCGTTCGCCATTGTTAAATTCATTTTTAAAAAATGCAGGCAATTCAGTAAACAGGTCGTCAACGAACGTGTTGAATGTCCCTTCAAATGGCTTGCGGTTGAATTTTACATTTGTCATGGTTATTCAGTTTTACTTTATAAAATTATTATTTCAATACAGTCAGGTGTCAAACCATATACCATTCGGATATTTCGGGTTTTTTCTGCCAATAGCGGTATAATCATAGAAATATAAAAGACAGAATTTCCGAAAAAAGGAAATTCTGCTGACAGAATTTCTTCGGACAGGTAAGTGTCATGATTCGGTAAACATTTTCTTTACTTTTGTATTTCATTTAAAAAACAAAAAACATGTATCCTGAAGAAATAGTAGTACCCATGAAAGAGGAATTAACTGAAAATGGTTTTACTGAACTCCTGACTTCAACCGAAGTGGAATCTCAGTTAGCCAAAGAAGGAACCACTCTGGTCATGATAAATTCTGTTTGTGGCTGCTCTGCCGGCACGGCCAGGCCGGGTGTGCTGATGGCCATTGCCAATGCCACGATGAAACCCGATTACCTGACTACCAGTTTTGCGGGTTTTGATGAGGAAGCAGTCAAAACATTGCGCAAACATTTAATGCCTTACCCGCCTTCATCACCTTCGATCGCATTATTTAAAAATGGTCAGTTGGTTCATTTTGTTGAACGGCACCAGATAGAGGGAAGACCACCGCAGGTTATTGCCCAAAACCTGATCGGTGCTTTTGATCAGTATTGTAATTAGGAAATACAGGCTATTAGCTGTTAGCCTTTAGCTGATAGCCTGGGACTATTGAATGGTAATTGCTTTTGCTTTTTTCAGCCTTATAAATACAGGGTCTGCGGCTTGTTTATTGAGATTTCGAATAAGCACGCAAAGCTAATAGCTAAGGGCTAATAGCCAGCAGCTTCTATCTAACAGCTTTCTTAGTATATTCGCCTCTAACTAACCAACTATTCATGTATCCCAACCTTTATTATGCTTTTAAGGATCTTTTTGGCGTAGAGTGGAAGTTTCTCCGGTTTGTAAATTCTTTCGGTTTTTTTGTAGCCATCGGATTCATTATCTCTGCCATTGTCCTGGCTAATGAACTGCGTCGCAAAAGCAAGCAAGGCCTGTTTCAACCTACTGAAATGCAGGTAATGGTTGGACAACCTGCTTCTTTTTTTGACCTGGGGCTTAATTTTTTACTCGGTTTTTTGCTCGGCTATAAAATTGTTGCCTTGTTTATAATGAGCAGTTCCGCTACTGAGGATCCCCAACAGTTTATTTTTTCCACAATAGGAAGCTGGCCCGCCGGTATTGGCCTGGGTTTATTATTTGCCGGGTTGAAATGGTGGGATAAGAACAAACAAAAACTGGCCAAACCGGAAAAGAGAACCATTCGCATCTGGCCACATGACAGGGTGGGAGAGATAACCATCCTGGCCTTGGTTTTTGGATTATTGGGAGCCAAACTTTTCGACATCTTTGAAAATTGGGGCGATTTTTTAAAACGACCTTCTGATTATCTTTTTTCAGCCAAAGGCCTGACTTTTTATGGCGGACTTATTTGTGCAGCCCTGGCGATCTGGTGGTATGCCAAAAAGCATAAGATCGGTTTCTGGCACCTGAATGATGCCATGGCTCCTACCATGATGCTGGCTTATTCATTAGGGAGGATCGGCTGCCAGGTTTCCGGTGATGGTGATTGGGGGATTGATAATACGAACCCAAAACCTTTTAGCTGGTTGCCTGACTGGATGTGGTCATACACTTATCCTCATAACGTAAATGAGGTTGGCGAACCAATACCCGGATGTATTGGAAAATACTGCAATGAACTTAAAACCGGGGTGTTTCCAACCCCTTTTTACGAAATAGTAGGTTGTTTTCTCCTTTTCCTCCTGATCTGGTCGCTGAGAAAAAAATTCAAAGTACCTGGTACACTTTTTGGTTTTTACCTGATGCTAAATGGTCTTGAAAGATTTCTGATTGAGAAAATCAGGGTAAATATCCGGCTGGATATTTTTGGCCTTCATCCAACACAGGCAGAGTTGATCTCGTCGCTGCTTTTCCTGAGCGGCCTGGTGATCTGGGTTGTGTTGAAAAGAAAGGCTGCTCCTCCCGGGAACCTGACCTGAGCTGATGCACGTTGCAGGTGATTTTTGAAAAAATGACATCATAAAACCCTTTACTGGCAAGCGCTTGACAGTTTTTTCACAGGCTGTAACAATTGCGTGGATAAGTAACCGTAATTATTTATGGCAAAACACTATGAGAAACGGCGGTTAAATCATACCTTTGCAGACAGACCTTGACGGCGTAATTAACTTACCCTTTGCAACTTTCCTTGAACAAACCAACTCTTATTTGCGTTTATTAATTTGTAATATTTAAGTATTATGAGGCAGCTCAAAATTGCTACCCAGATAACGAACAGGGATTCTCAGGCGGTCGAAAAGTATTTACAGGAAATTTCTAAAATTTCGATGATCACGCCGGAGGAAGAGACAACTCTTGCCCAGCGTATCAAAATGTTCAACAGGAACCCGGTAGATTCTCAGCGGGCTTTGGATAAATTGGTGCAGGCCAATCTCCGTTTCGTGGTATCCGTAGCAAAACAATATCAACACCAGGGTTTGTCATTAAGTGATTTGATCAACGAGGGTAACCTCGGCTTGATTAAAGCGGCACAACGCTTTGATGAAACCAAAGGTTTCAAATTTATTTCATACGCTGTGTGGTGGATCCGCCAATCGATACTGCAGGCGTTGGCAGAGCAGGGCAGATTAGTCCGCCTGCCTCAAAACAAAATTGGCACTTACAACAAAGCAAACAAGGCCTATATGGCTTTCGAACAGGAACATGAGAGAGAGCCGTCAACAGAAGAGTTAGCTGAACTGTTGGAAATGAGTGAAACTGAGATCAACAACATTTTCCAGAGTAACACCCGTCATACTTCCCTTGATGCACCCGTGCATGAAGCAGAAGATGTTGCCATGGGTGACCTGCTGGAAGGTGGCGATGATACCGATGATGATGTGATGAAGGACTCTTTGCGAAATGAGATACGCCGGGTACTCAAATCATTGTCCCCGAGAGAAGCTGAGATCGTAAATGCTTATTTCGGATTGGACGGTGAAAATGGTGTTACCATCGAACAGATCGGGCAGAAGTACGACCTGACCAAGGAACGTATCCGCCAGATCAAGGAAAGAGCCATTAAACGTTTGCAAAAAGCCAGGTACAGCAGCGCATTAAAAGCATACCTGGGCTAAATAAAATTAAAATGATGGATTTGTAATATATCCCGTCCCGATTTAATCGGGACGGGATTATTTTTATAGAAGCTTTTTCATTTTGGCTGGTTAATTTTGTGATGGCTATGAAAAAAACATTACTGAATATTCTCCTTGTTGCTACTCTGTTTCTTTCTTCCTGCGAAAAAGGAGTTCAATTTAAACTCGATGATGTTACTCCAAAACTGGTGGTAGAAGCCACTATTGAAAACGGGCAACCGCCGATAGTTTATCTTTCTAAAAGCCAGGCATATTTTTCACAACTGGACCTTAATATTTTAGCCGGAAGTTTTGTTCGAAATGCCGAAGTGTATGTTTCCAATGGGACAGTAACTCATAAACTGAAAGAGTATACTGTACCGGTGGGCGGCGGGTATTATTTTTATTATTATTCAAACGACCCTTCCAGCCCTGCTACTGCTTTTATTGGTCAGCTAAACAAGCAATATTCATTGCGAATAGTATCAGAAGGAAAAGAATATACTGCCACAACGAATATTCCTGATACAACCCGGCGGATTGATTCTCTTTTTTGGAAACCAGCTCCCCCGGGAAATGAACCGGGAAAAGTAGCGGTGATGGTAAGGGCCTATGACCGGCCCGGGTTTGGTGATTATGTCCGCTATTTTACGAGGCGCAACAGTGAACCTTTTTATCCGGGGCTGAATTCTGTTTATGATGACCAGGTGATTGACGGCAGCAGCTACGAAATACAGGTGGAAAGAGGCGTGGACAGGAATGAAACTCACCCCGAAGGATATTCGTTTTTTGATAAAGGGGATACGGTGACCCTGAAAGTTTGCAATATTGATAAAGCCACTTTTGACTTCTGGAGAACAATGGAATACACGTATGTCACAGTTGGCAATCCTTTTTCATCGCCTACCAAAGTAATAAGTAATATCAACGGTGGGGGTCTCGGATATTTTGGAGGCTATGCTGCCCAGTTCCGCACAATAATCATCCCGCAATAGAATTATTTTCATCGGGTTGAGTTAGTCGGGTACCTGACTCGCTGATTACTTTTTAACCATTAATTTTACCAAATTCCTAAAATGATATTGAATGGAAATTTCTGAGAGAGTACATTGTTTGATCATCGGTTCAGGTCCTGCCGGTTATACGGCGGCTATTTATGCTGCAAGAGCTAACCTGAAACCTGTTTTATACCAGGGCATTCAGCCGGGTGGACAATTAACTATAACGACGGAAGTGGAAAATTACCCGGGTTACGCCAATGGCGTGCAGGGTCCCGATATGATGGTTCATTTTGAAAAGCAAGCTGCGAGGATGGGAGCAGACATCCGTTATGGTCTTGCTACCAAAGTTGATTTTTCTTCTTCGCCATACAAAGTAGAGATTGATGAAGAAAAATGGATAGAAACCGATTCAGTGATAATCGCCACAGGCGCATCTGCAAAATGGTTGGGATTGGAAAGTGAACAGCGTTTAAACGGGTATGGTGTCAGCGCCTGCGCCGTATGCGATGGTTTTTTTTTCCGGGGAAAAGAAGTGGCCATAGTAGGAGCAGGCGATACGGCTGCTGAAGAAGCCTTGTACCTGTCCAAACTCTGCAGCACTGTGCATATGTTCATTCGAAGAGATGCCATGCGGGCCAGCAAAGTGATGCAGGAAAGAGTATTGAAGACCCCGAATATTAAAGTGTATTGGAATTCTGACACGGATGAAGTGCTGGGTGATAAACATGTATCGGGTGTGAGAATAAAAAATAATAAAACAGGAGAAACAAAAGTAATTCCTGTCAGTGGTTTTTTTGTTGCCATTGGGCACCAGCCTAATTCTGATATTTTTAAAGGGTGGATCGACATGGATGAAGCGGGATATATCAAAACCATTCCCGGAACGTCGAAGACAAATATTGAAGGCGTTTTTGCATCCGGCGATGTGCAGGATAAAATTTATCGCCAGGCAGTAACAGCAGCAGGTACCGGCTGTATGGCTGCCCTGGATGCGGAACGTTACCTGAGCGCCAAAGGAATTCATTAATATCATCTTTTCCTTATGACCGGTTTAATAACTATTGAATTAAAACAACTTCGTTTCCTGGCCTATCATGGATTATATGCAGAGGAAAGAAAGACCGGCAATGAGTTTGAAATAAATCTTTCTGTCTCTTATCAGCCATCATCAGGTACGATAACTGGTATTTCTGATACGGTCAATTATAGTGAGTTATATAAATTGCTGAAAACGGAAATGCAAAATCCCCGGCACTTACTGGAAACACTGGTGATGGAATTAGCTGAAGCTATTCATATATCATTCCCACAGGTAAAGAAAATAGAAATTTCCATTACTAAGTTACATGTACCCATTGCAAAATTTACCGGCACAGCGGGGGTGAGGTTTGAAAAGGATTATTAATTATAGATTATTGATTATTGACTAAAGCATATACTTCATTAAAGTTTCATCCTGTTTGAAATACACAAGACCATAAAATACCTTGTTCCCGAGAAATGAATAAGTTGCTTTGTTATGAAACAGTAACAGCTACTTCAATAAGCGGTTTCATAATAATTTTTGATTTCACCGAATTGGAGATCAGGCAGGCCGCTTCTGATTTTTGAAGTACCCTTTCTGCTTTTTCCCTGTCTTTTTCATCAGGTATTGTCACTTTGGGCTCAAGCAGTATTTCGCTCATTAAAAACTTTCCGTCTACTTGTTCCAGTTTCCCTGTTGATTGGCATTGAAACGAAAGAAATTCAAGTTTGGAATTTTCGGCAATGGCGAGGAAGGTTGTCATCAGGCAACTGCTGATGGCCGCGGTGAATAAATGCTCCGGTGACCATATTCCCGGGATGCCCTTGGGAAATTCCGGTGGAGTTGCCACTTCTATACAACCGTTGGTGCCGTTTGCAGGAGAATTTAATTCCGGCGAGCACATTATTCCTTTACGATCCTTGTTCCAGTTTATGTTTACATGATAATAATGGGGTTCCATATACATTTTTTATTCTGTCAAAACTAAAA
>JBGPKR010000100.1:0-12137 GCA_041486045.1 Chitinophagaceae bacterium
GGAATTTTCGGTGTATCAGGCATAAATTATAGTTTAAGAAATGCTTTTGTTTTACAACCTTATAAAACAGAGAAATGAGAGGCTTCGTTCAAAAAAGGAAATGAATCAACTATCTTAGCCATCATTTTTTTTATTTCCCCCGTACAAAGATTACCAATACTTCCTTCATGACTGTGACTGATTTTGCTGTTATATTTGAAATTACCTGATTCAATGTCTGCCCCCACTTTTTTATAAGCATCCCGGAAAGGCATCCCGGTATTCACCAGTTTATTTACTTCTTCCACACTGAACAGGTACTTGTATTTTTCATCAGCCAGGATATCTTTTTTGATCTCCATATTGGATAACATCAGGCCTGCCATTTCAATGCAATCTTCCAGTATTTTAAATGCAGGGAATAAATGTTCTTTCAGCAATTGCAGATCCCTGTGATATCCTGATGGGAGATTGGTGGTCATCAGCATTATCTCATTGGGCAGAGCTTTTATGCGGTTACAATGGCTCCGGATCAATTCAAAAACATCGGGATTTTTTTTGTGTGGCATAATGCTGCTGCCGGTCGTTAGTTTCGCCGGGAAACTGATAAAGCCAAAATTCTGATTCAGGTACAAACAGGCATCCATGCTGAGCCTTGACAGCGTATCCGCCACATTCGCCAGGGATTGTGCAACGATCCTTTCAGCTTTCCCTCTTCCCATTTGAGCATAGACAACATTATAATTCAGATCATCGAAGCCCAGCAATTTTGTAGTCAATGTTCTGTTGATAGGGAAAGAAGAACCATAACCGGCCGCTGAACCCAATGGATTTTTGTTAACTACATCATATGCAGCTTTTAATGTGATCATATCATCCACCAGGCTTTCGGCAAAGGCGCCAAACCATAAACCAAATGATGAGGGCATAGCTAATTGGAGATGCGTATAGCCCGGTAACAAATGGTCTTTATATTTTTCACTTTGGGATTGGAGAAGTTCAAAAAAAGGTTGAATAGTTTTTACCAGTTCTTCCAATTCATTCCGCAGGAATAATTTAATGTCCACCAGCACCTGGTCGTTACGGCTACGGGCAGCATGTATTTTCTTTCCGATATCACCTAGTTTTTGTGTTAACAATAATTCAACCTGGGTGTGAATGTCTTCCACATCATGCTGTAACCGGAATTCAGCTTTTTGTATTTGCTGATAAATATTTTTTAGTTCCCCTTCCAGTTGCGATAATTCTTCCTTCGTCAATAAGCTAACAGATTCCAGCATTTGAGTATGTGCCAGGGAGCCGAGTACATCAAAAGCGGCTAAATACATATCCATCTGCCGGTCGTTGCCGACCGTGAATACTTCTACTTCTTTTAATGAGACTGTATCTTTTTGCCACAATTTCATAGCAGCTGGTTTAATAGTTGTATGTACAATTCAATACCATTCTTTATTTCATCAATATAAATATACTCATCAGCTGTGTGACTTCTTGCACTATCTCCCGGGCCGATCTTTAAAGCCGGAAACGACATAAGGGCCTTATCTGATGTCGTGGGGGAACCGTAATAAGTTCTACCCACTATTAACCCCGCTTCCACCAACGGATGATTTAAAGGAATAGAACTGGACCGTAACCTTGTACTTCTTGGGTTAACATCACATTGTACATTTGATCTGATTATACCCAGCATTTCTTCAAAGGTATATAACTCATTTACCCGGCAATCTACCACAAACCTGCATTGAGACGGCACCACATTATGCGCTTTGTTTTCCGTTTCAATGACCGTTACGCTCATTTTCACCGGCCCAAGCAGATCTGAAACCTTGCTAAACTGATAAGAACGAAACCATTCAATATCTTTCAGGGCTTTGTATAAAGCATTGTCACCTTCCTCCCGGGCAGCATGACCAGCCTTTCCGGTAACTGTACAATCCAGTACCATCAATCCCTTTTCAGCAACTGCCATCTGCATTTGAGTAGGCTCGCCAACCAGTGCACAATCAACTTTCCCTATTTGCGGAAGTAATGCTTCTATGCCGTTGTGCCCGGATATTTCTTCTTCAGCAGTTGCAGCAAGTACCAGGTTATACTTCAATCCTTCTTTCGCATAGAAATACAGAAAAACGGCAATCAGTGAGACAAGACATCCGCCTGCATCATTGCTGCCGAGCCCAAACAGCTTTCCATCTTTTTCAAGGGGAGAGAAGGGGTCAAGTGTATATCCTTTATTGGGTCTTACTGTATCGTGATGTGAATTGAGTAAAACAGTAGGCCTGGCTGTATCAAAATATTTGTTTCTTGCCCAAATGTTATAGAGGTATTGAACTGTCGTTACAGTATGTTTTTCTAAAAATTGCCTGATAATGGCTGATGAGTTATCCTCTTCTTTGCTAAAGGATGGAGTGGCAATTAATTCTTTGAGTAAATTGACCGCATCGGCCTGTAATATGGAAATGTCATTATTCATCTGTAATTGTAGCTCCGGATGTTCCGGCAATTAATTCTTTTAGTTGTTCAGCATCCCCGATAATAATTTTTTTCACACCACTATTCAGTGCAGCAAAAGCATTGTCCAGTTTTGGTATCATTCCTGCAAATATTTTAGCCCCCCCACCCCCCAAAGGGGGGATTTTGAGCTCATCATAATATGCCCTTGTCATTTTTTTTATTACTGATGACTCATCATTTACATCCATCAATACACCTGCATTTTCAAAAGTATAAATCAATGTCACTTCATACTCCTTGCACAACCCTTTTGCCAGTTCCTGTGCGATCGTATCCGCATTGGTATTCAGCAATTGCCCCTGCTGGTCGTGCGTGATAGGAGCAAAGACGGGAGTAATATTTTTCTCCAGCAGGCTTTTTATTAAATTGGCATTGATGGCGTCAATATCACCCACAAAGCCATAATCCATTACCGGGTGCTGCCTTTTATGTGCAAGAACAGAATTTCCGTCTGCGCCACAAAGCCCGATAGCATTGCAGTTATTAGCCTGTAATTGTGCTACAATATTCTTATTGATGTAACCCGCATATACCATTATTACGATCTTCAATGTTTCTGCATCGGTTATTCTCCTGCCTTCGACAACCTGTTGGGGGATATTCAATTGTTTGGCCAGTTTTGATGCCAGTTTGCCGCCACCATGCACCAATATTTTTTTTTCTTCAATGGCGGCAAAATCTTCCAGGAATGAAGAAAACTTTGTTTCATCATCTATAATATTGCCACCAACCTTTATAATAAATAAATTTTTGCCCCCATCCCCTAAAGGGGTGTGCCGGAGTTTCTCTACAGTTTGAGAAATTGTTTTTAAAACGGAATCGATATTTTCTAAAATTTCCTGGTTTTTGAATCGTAGAATTGTCAGGCCAAATTCTATTAGATGTTTCTCTCTTGCTTCATCATTTTTTTTCACATCCTCAACTTCATGGATGTCACCATCAAGCTCAATTACCAGTTTTATTCCATGACAATAAAAATCAGAAACATAATTCCAGATTGGATGTTGCCTTCTGAATTTAAGTTTCCATTCATTTAGATGAATATGTTTCCACAATACTTCTTCAGCAGGAGTCATTCGATTCCTTAGTTCCTCTGCTTTTTGAAATATCAGGTGGCTTGCGCCATAATACATATTCTCTTTCATAATGACGTTTCTTAACTCCCCTTCAGGGGATGGGGGCTTAAAATCTCTGACAATACTGCCTGAGCGGCCCAGACTCTGTTTCCGGCCTGTTGTGTAACAATGCTCATAGGGCCATCCAGTATTTCATCACTCAGTTCTACGTTTCTTCTTACAGGGAGACAGTGCATCACTTTCGCATGGTTGGTAAGCGCCCATCTTTTCTCTTTGAGCATCCATTTGGGATTATTGGTGTAAATTTTTCCATAATCCTTATAAGTACTCCAGTTCTTTACATAGACGAAGTCGGCGTCTTTTAATGCCTCTTCCTGATTGTGAGTTATAGTTGCTCCTTTGGTGAATTCTTCACTTAATTCGTAATCTTCCGGATGGGTAATGATAAAATCAGCCTCGCCCCATGCATTTATCCATTGTGAAAAGCTATTGGCTACACATTGCGGTAAAGGCTTTACATGAGGAGCCCATGTGAGTACAACCTTTGGCTTTCTTTTTTCTTTAAATGTTTCAGTAATCGTTATCACATCTGTTAAGCTTTGCAATGGATGTAATGTTGCGCTTTCAAGGCTCAGCACAGGAATACCTGCATATCTGATAAACTGTTTAATGAACAATTCGCTGTAATCATCCTCCCGGTTTTTTAATGAGGGAAAAGTTCTGATCGCCAGGATGTCAAAATATTTTCCAAAGATGGGGGCAGCATCTTTAACATGTTCTACCGTTGTGCCACTCATGATGGCTTCTTCTTCAAATTCCAGTGCCCAGCCTTCACTGCCTACATTGAAGTTGATGGCTTCCATTCCAAGGTTTTGAGCAGCGATCTGTGTACTCAATCTCGTCCGCATACTGGGATTAAGAAACAGGCAACCGATGCGTTTATTGCTGCCAAGCGTTTTATCCATAAAGGGATTGGCTTTATAGGCTAATGCTTTTTGAACCAAAGCTTCAATAGCCTCCCCCGAATGATATTCCTTCCCTTTCAGGGAACCTCCGAAGGAGAGGTTGGGGAGGTCGTTTACTGATGTGAAGTTCCTCATTTTCTAATTAGCAGGGGTTGATACTAAATTCTGTATTTCCTCTTTGATAGAATCTATGAATTGTTCAGCATCTCTTTTTTTGAGGGCCAGAGATGGCAAAAGGCGAATGACATTTGGCTTAGCTTCACCGGTAAATATTTTCTGATTCCACAAAAGATTTTTCTTCAGGTCTTTCAGTTCTTCAGGCACATCAAATCCAATCATCAGCCCCCTGCCCCGTACATTTTTTAAATGTGGGATAGCTTGCAGTTCATCATTCAGGAATTTACCAATCATAATGGCATTATCCATCAACTTTTCTTCTTCTATCACTTCCAATACGGCTAATGCTGCGACACAAGCCAGGTGATTACCACCGAAAGTAGTGCCGAGTTGAAAATGTTTGGGTTTAATATGCGGGGCAATAATAATTCCGGCAACCGGGAAACCATTGCCCATACCTTTAGCCATTGTATAGATATCAGCATTTACCCCGGCGTAATCATGACTGAAGAATTTACCGCTTCTTCCGTAACCGCATTGTACACTGTCTGCAATATAGACGGCTCCGTATTCATCACATAGTGTACGGATTTTCTTCAGAAAAGAATCTCCGGCTACGTTAATACCGCCAACGCCCTGAATTCCTTCAATAATGACAGAAGAGATTTCTTTCCCATGTTCCCTGAAACAACCTTCCAGCGACGCTTCATCATTAAACGGGAGAAATTGTACATTTTCGGTTTCATTTACCGGGGCGATATAATTTTTATTATCAGTTGCAGAAACAGCCAATGAAGTTCTTCCGTGAAATGCTTTACTGAATGCTATTACTTTTTTTCTTCCATTATAGAAACTTGCCAGTTTCAGCGCATTTTCATTTGCTTCGGCGCCACTGTTGCAAAGAAATAACTGGTAATCATATTTGCCGGATACCTTACCCAGTTTTTCGGCCAGTTCCTGTTGTAACGGAATTCTTATGGAGTTTGAATAAAAAGCAATCTTTTCTAATTGTTCTTCAATCCTTTTCACCCAATGCGGATGCGAATGACCAATGCTGATAACAGCATGGCCGCCGTACAGGTCAAGATACTGTTCTCCTTTATCATCCCACACATAAGAGCCTTTGGCTTTTACAATGGTAATGTCATTGATCGGGTAAACGTCGAATAAATTCATTAGTATGGTTTAGAAATAGTTTGCTTTTAATTTTAATCCGGTTGTTTCATCCAGTCCAAACATGAGGTTCATATTCTGAACGGCCTGTCCGCTGGCGCCTTTTAATAAATTATCAATGACACAGTGGACAACCAATTTGTTTCCCCTCTTTTCTAATTGAATGAAAGCCTTATTAGTATTCACTACCTGTTTTAAGAAAACAGGATCCTTGCTGATGTAAGTAAACGGATGCCCGCTATAAAAATCATTATATAGTTTATTCAACTCTTCCGGGGATAAGTCGCAGTTCATAGTTGAACTGGCAAAAATTCCTCTTGCAAAATCACCTCTCCAGGGAACGAAGCTGAGTTCAATGCCACCGTCGCCTGAAGGACTGTTAGTTTGTAGTTGCAAAAGAGATTCACCTATTTCATCAAGATGCTGGTGAGTTAATGTTTTATAAGCCTGTATATTATTTGTCCTCCAGCTGAAATGAGATGTTTCAGTTAATGACTGGCCGGCGCCTGTGGAACCGGTTATACCTGTTGTGTAAATATCGTGGAGTAAACCGGCTTTTGCCAGCGGCAACAATCCCAATTGAATAGCTGTTGCGAAACAACCGGGGTTCGCTATGTTTTGAGCTGATTTGATTTTATCCCTGTTCAGTTCAGGCAGACCATAAATAAAATCCCTGTTTCCCATCCGGGAACTTTGGGCCAAACGAAAATCATTGGTTAAATCAATCACCTTTACTTTATCTGCAACCCGGGTTTCAGTCAAAAATTTTATGGCCTCGCCATGCCCCAGGCAAAGGAATAGTACATCAATGCCCCCATCTCCTAAAGGGGTAGTATCATTAGTGAATATTAATTCTGTTTCTCCCAATAAATCCCGGTGAACAGCATGAACATAGTTGCCGGCATTGCTCCGGCTATGGGTAAAAGAGATATCAACGCCGGGGTGATTTAACAAGATTCTTATTAATTCACCTCCGGTATAGCCCGCAGCTCCGATTATGCCAACTTTAATTACCATAGTTCTCTTTTTTAATAACCCCCGCCTGCCGGACGGGCAGGAATAATTATTAATTAATAATTATTGATTATTGTCTTTATTGATGGCTGTCCAAATCCTTGCCTGGTTACCAAATATTTTACTGAATCCCCTTACGTCTTCCCCGGTAAAGCCGGTATTCATTTCGCCATATTTGCCAAACCTGCTGTTCATCAGATCATATTTTGATTCGATACCGGTTATCTGAAAACGATATGGCATCAATTGTACAAATACATCACCGGTAACGTTTTGCTGGCTGTTTTCCAGGTAGGCTTCAATATCTCTCATCACCGGATCAAGAATTTGTCCTTCATGCAGCCAGTTGCCATAGAATTGTGCCAACTGGTCTTTCCATTGAAGTTGCCATTTGGTCAGCACATGTTTTTCCAGGGCATGATGAGCTTTCAGTATCAGCATGGGTGCAGCCGCTTCAAATCCTACCCGGCCTTTGATGCCAATAATGGTATCGCCTACATGAATATCACGGCCAATGCCATAAGGCCCGGCAATAGTTTGTAAATTTTGTATCGCTGCTGAAGGATGTGTAAATTTATTGTCGTTGACTCTTATTAACTCACCTTTTTCAAAATACAGTTTTACTTCTTCGCTGCCGGTTTTGGTTACGGGTGTAAGCCATGCTTCTTCGGGAAGCCAACCCTTTGAAGATAGTGTTTCTTTTCCTCCTACACTGGTACCCCAAAGTCCTTTATTGATAGAATACAGAGCTTTATCGAAATTCATTTCCACTCCTTTGTTTTTCAGATAAGAAATTTCTTCTTCACGGCTCAGTTTTAGATCTCTTATTGGAGTAATGATCTCTACGCCGGGAATCATAATATGGAAAATCATATCAAATCTTACCTGGTCATTACCCGCACCTGTGCTGCCATGTGCTACTGCATCAGCTTTAAGATGTTTGGCATGTTCGGCAATATGCAAGGCCTGACTTAGTCTTTCTGCTGATACACTTAACGGGTAAGTATTATTCTTTAAGCAGTTGCCATAAACCAGGTATTTAATGATGCGGTCATAATATCCCTTCACTGCATCCACTGCCGTATGTGTTTTTACCCCCAATTTAAAAGCATGTGCCCCGATCCTTTTCAACTCATCATCAGTAAAGCCGCCGGTATTGACAACAATGCTATGTACTTCATAGCCCTTATCTTCAAACAGGTGCTTTACACAAAAAGTTGTGTCTAATCCGCCGCTAAAACCTAAAACAACTTTTTTGTTCATGCTGATTCATTATAAATTAAAAAGGAAGTGAAACAAAGATTTAGGTTAGCCACCATTCCCGGGTTTATCTTTTTTCATAAAAGGCCTGAGCAGCTTCCATTGCTTAAACCGGAGTAATCTCTCAAACCCCTTCATATTCTTTTTAAAAAACTCCTTGGTTTCTTCGGGTTCGTAATGGTCTTTTGGATCATACAGCATAGCTGTACACATGCAGATCTTTCTATCCTTACTCATCAATATCTCATAATTCACACAGCTTTTACAACCGGCCCAGAAAGCTTCGTCCTGGGTTAATTCAGAATAGGTGACAGGCTCATAACCAAGATCACTGTTAATTTTCATCACGGCCAGGCCGGTGGTCAGCCCGAATATTTTTGCGTCAGGGTATTTTTCCCGTGAGAGATTAAATATTTCTTTCTTGATAGCTTTTGCAACACCGCTTTTTCTGAAAGCCGGCGCCACTATTAAACCGCTGTTAGCAACATATTCTCCATGGCTCCAGGTTTCAATATAGCAAAAGCCAACCCATTCATCCTTGTCTGTAATGGCAATTACGGCCTTGCCCTGGTCAATTTTTTCTTCAATATATTCAGGGGAGCGTTTTGCAATACCTGTACCCCGGGCTGCTGCTGAAGCTTCAATTTCATCCGTAATGGTTTTTGAGTAAACCTTATCGGCCGAGGTAGCAACCCTGATGATGATTTGTTGATCTTCCAAACTTGAAATATTAATATACTACGGGTCACCAGTCCAATTTCTTTTTTGCGGGGGCGAATTTCACTGACAGGGACCGTGGTGAGGGGTTCGTCCTGTCAGCATACAGGGCGGCGTCGCGGGCGGGAAAAAGTAAAAACATCAAAACCAACGGAATAAACTCCGCTGGTAATGGGCGCATGAAATGCCAGTTGTTTTGTATGTGTCAGAATATTGATCATGTTTACAAACAAGTTGTAAATTGAGGACAAATGTATAATAATAATTTATTTATTTTCTTAAATTTTTTGTTATAAACCCATAGCATGTCAGAACAGCCCATTAATACAGAACCAATACCAGCATCTTTGGAACCTGTAAAACGAACTACATGGAGGGACAGGTTGCGGCGAAATTTCAGAACCTTTTTATTCACCGTTTTTCTTGTGCTGGCATTTTGTATTTATTGGTTCTTCTTCAACAGTTATAGTAAAGGGGAAAGAACAGGAGTGCTTATCAAAATAAGTCATAAAGGAAATATTTTTAAAACCAATGAGGGCGAAATGTGGTTGAGTTGCCGTCAAATGACAAACCCCGAGAAATTTTATTTCTCTGTTAAAAGTGACAGTATCGCTACCCTGCTAAAAAATTTACAGGATCAATGTGTGCAGCTTTCATACACGCAATACAGGGCGTCCCTGCCCTGGAGGGGTGATACTAAGTATATTGTTACTGCTGTCATCAAAATTCAACCTGCCGGGTCACAATAAAGGAGAAAGATCGCAGGCCGTTTATGGATATCAGGTTTGTTTTTCTGCCAATCAGTCACCGATTTTGTTTTTATCCATTCTTTTTTACCAGTGAGATCAACAGCCATACAAAGCTTTGTTGAAGGATTACAGTTTTTAAGCAGGGCTTCAATAAGCTGATTATTCCGGTAAGGGGTTTCAATAAAGATCTGCGTGCATTTTTTCTTTGCTGATGCTGCTTCCAGGTCTTTTATTGCTTTTACCCGATGCTGGTTGTCTATCGGCAGGTATCCGTGAAACTGAAATTGCTGACCGTTCATGCCACTGGCCATTAACGCCAATAAAATTGAATTGGGGCCCACCAATGGTTTTACTTCCACATTCATTTGATGGGCAATATCAACCAATGACTGCCCCGGGTCTGCCACGCCGGGGCAGCCTGCTTCGCTGACGATGCCAATATTTTTATTCTCTTTCAATTTTCTTCTGAACGTGTCAGACAATTGAGAGTTGTCAGATACATTGTACCATTCGTAATCATCAATCAGCATTTCCTTCCAGAGCCTTTTGAAATAACGCCGGGTTGTCCTTTCATTTTCCACAAAAAATACCTGGCATTCTTTTATGGCATTAATAATATAAGCAGGAATTGCATCCAAACCTTCTTCCTGCAGCAGTGATGGTATGAGATAAACTGTAGCCATGGAAAGATCAGCTGGTTTTTACTTTATGAACGCAAAGCGTGGCGGCAATTACCGCATAGGCAGGGGCCAGGATGATAACGATATGCATCAGGTAAAATAAAAAACCATTGCCGATAGCTAATCCTTTATGACGACCGGTGAAGGCTGCGCTTTGAGAAGGGCTGAAATTGTTTCTTGCAAAACTGTAATCAAGCATCGAAGATCCAAAATAATAACATTCCATCAGCAAAGCAATAATGGGAGTGATCCAGCCGGCTAATGGTATCAGAGACAATAGAATCAGCGCTATAAGATACACGGATTGCCAGCCGGCGTTCCGAAAAGCAAGTTTTATCCCCCTGCCGGCATCTTTTTTCAGGTCGGACCAGTTGAGTGAATGTTCTTTTCCTTCTATGATCGCTTCTGTTTTTTCACTCAGGTAGGCAAATACCGGCGAACCGATGATGAGGATCAAATATTTAAACAGGGAAAAATAAAATAACACCATGATCAGCCGCAACATCATTCCCATCATCACAAAAAGAAAACTAAGCCATTCGCTTCTTTCTTTCTGCAACCAGGCTTCAATGCTTAACTGGCGGCTGACCCAGGAAACGACCGTATCAGAAGACTGCCAGAAAAATAACATGCCTGCAATAAAAAGAATGGTATAAATAATACCAGGTATGATGATCCACTTAAAAAGCCGGTGTTTTTGTATGAACCGGTGGGCTTCTCCCCAGGATTGGACTGCTATGACAATTTCTTTCAGCAAAGCCTTAAATTGAGAGGTAAATATAGCCATTAAGGCACAAGAGACAAGGCACAAACAAGGAAGAAATTCAATATGAAAAAGTTACCTGTTTCATTTTACCAGAGAGAGAATGTTTTGCAAATCGCTAAAGAATTGCTGGGAAAAATATTGGTGACAAAATGGAATGGGGTTGTAACCTCCGGACGGATCGTGGAAGTGGAAGCCTACAATGGCGTCATAGATAAAGCTTCACATGCATTTGCCGGCAGGAGAACGGCAAGAAATGAAATTATGTATGCTAACGGGGGAGTGGCCTATGTTTACCTGTGTTATGGCATTCACCATTTGTTTAATGTAGTTACCAATGGTCCCGAAACCCCTCATGCCATATTGATCCGGGCCCTGGAGCCGGTAAAAGGTATGGATACGATGCTGAGAAGGGCCGGGAAAAAGAATCCCGATAGCTATCGGGAGGACAATTCTTTGACAAGGGGCCCGGGTAAATTATCAAAGGCGCTCGGATTATCTACTAAACATAGCTGCTGCTCATTGCGCAGTCAAGAATTGTTTATTGCTGATGATGGATTTGTTTTGAGTAAAAAGGATATTGCCTCTACCTCACGAATAGGAGTTGATTATGCCGGCAATGATGCTTTGCTGCCTTACCGCTTTTATGTAAAAGGAAATCCCTGTGTAAGTGCTAATCCGGGATAGTAAAGATTGTGATACTAAGAATGAAAAGCCTGTTCCATTTTTTCCCTGTCAAATTCTTTTTCATTGTTGGCAATCCAGATCGTGGCTACTCCATTACCTACAAAATTGGTGATGGCCCTTGCTTCCGACATAAAGCGGTCAACACCGAGCAATAAAGCGAGACCTTCCACCGGGATTACTTTAATGGCACTCAATGTTGATGCCAGTATGACAAATCCGCTTCCGGTAACACCGGCTGCACCTTTAGAGGTGATCATTAAAATGCTGATGATGGAGAATATCTGTGCGATGTTTAAATGCACATGAAAGACCTGTGCCAGGAATATCATGCACATGGATAAATAAATGGTTGTTCCATCCAGGTTAAATGAGTAACCTGTCGGCACGACAAGACCTACGACCGGTTTTGAACATCCCATTCGTTCCAGTTTTTCCATTAATGA
>JBGPKR010000101.1:0-12099 GCA_041486045.1 Chitinophagaceae bacterium
AAACCCTTGCACAACTGTCAATATTATTGGTGCCGATCACAGCCCGGATAAATTTCTGCATGATATAGTTCTCTTCATTCGTACATCTTGCCGAAGAAATACCGGCAATAGAATCAGGACCGTATTTATTTTTTAATTCAGTGAGTTTGGTTGCAATGAAATCATAGGCCTCTTCCCATGTTGCTTCCACAAACTCGCCATTCCTTTTTATCAGTGGTGTGCGTAAACGGTCGGGATGATTGTAAAAGGAGAAAGCATAACGGCCTTTCAAACAGGTAAGACCCCCGTTTGCATCGGCGTCGTAAGGAGCCTGTATGGATTTGATAGTTCCGGCATTCACTGCAACATCTAAATTGCAACCAACGCCGCAGTAAGTACAAACCGTCCTCACTTTTTTATCAAACACGATGGATTTGGATTCAAAAACATCACTGATGGCCGAAGTTGGACAGGCTTGCGCACAGGCGCCGCAGCTTACACAATCACTTTCATTAAAACTTACATCGGAGCCCTTGATAATATGACTGTCAAATCCACGGCCGGTCATGCTCAATACAAATTGCCCCTGCACTTCATCGCAGGCCCGCACACAACGGAAACAATTGATACACTTGGAAAGATCAGAGGTCATGTAAGGGTGGCTGAGATCTTTTTTCCTGTCTAGGTGATTTTTTCCTGCAGGATAACGAACATCACGGATGCCAACTCTTGCCGCAACCTCCTGTAGCTCACAATTATTATTCACTTCACAGGTAAGACAATCAAGCGGATGATCAGTAAGCACTAATTCAATAATATTCCTGCGGAGTTTTTGTATTCTTTCTGAATCAGGATAAACATAAGAACCCGGCATCACCGGAGTATGACAGGCGGCCTGTGTTTTTACCGGGCCATTCTCAGCCAGCGCAACATCCACACTGCATACTCGACAGGAACCGAAAGGTTCAAGGTTAGGGGCATCACATAAAGTGGGTACAGCATCTTTCCCAAAATATCTCCGGATGAATGAAATAATAGATTCTCCTTCTTTGATTTCAAAAGGCTCGTTATTAATATAAGCAATACCCGCTTTTGGGTTTCCATTGCCCGAGGCATAGGTAACCGCTTTGCCTTTAGCATCCTGTGTATGTTTATCTTCTTTTCTGAACACTATACCCATGATCAGGATTTTTAAAAACCCTCCAAGAGTTTATATAAAATATATTTTTTACCTGGGAAAACTCTTGGAGGGTTAAGTTTTCGGAGGTTTTTTAAAATAAGGCGATATTTCTTTATCAAAATACTGTAATGCGTTTTTTATGGGAAGCGGCAATCCACCACCCAATGCACAAAGCGAACCGATCTCGAGTGTTTCCACCAGGTCGTCAAACAATGTCCTGTCAATTTTATAATCTGTCTCCTGTGCTTTCTTCAGCATCTCGTATCCTCTCACGGAGCCGAGGCGGCAGGGAAAACATTTACCGCAACTTTCATGTGCAGTAAACTGAAATAAATGTTCCAGGTATTTTATAATGGGAAAACCTTCAGGGATGCAGACAATCGAAGCATGACCAAGCAGAAAACCATTTTTAGAAAATGATTCAAAGTCAACCGTAAGATCATTGATCTTAGAAACAGGCACTAAACCTCCCAACGGCCCTCCGATATGCATCGCTTTTACCCTTGATCGGAAACCAGCGCCCAGTTCATTCACTACAACAGAAAGCGGAGTTCCCATATCTGCTTCATAAATGCCGGGCTTATTAAAGTAACCATCAAGAGAAATAAGTTTTGTCCCGGTTGATTTACCAATACCAATGGAGGCAAATTTTTTTCCGCCATTTTTTAAGATGTATGGAATGCAGGCCAGCGTTTCCACATTGTTTACAACGGTAGGCTTGTTAAACAAACCCTGCTGCACGGGATAAGGAGGACGAACCCTCACTTCCGGTCTTTGTCCTTCAATAGAAGAAAGTAAAGCGGTTTCTTCGCCGCAGATATAGGCGCCCTGCGCCGCGATCACTTTGAAGTTGAAATTAAAACCGGATTGTAAAATATTTTCACCCAGCAACTGAAACTTGTGTAAATCATCGATTGCTTGTTGTGTAATGTTTATTGATTCAGGATATTCGGCCCGGATATACACAACACCAACGTCAGCCCCGGTAATATACCCGGCGATCATCATTCCCAGCAAAACACTATGCGGTTGTTGTTCCAGTAAATACCGGTCACTATATGCGCCGGGGTCTCCCTCATCGGCATTGCACACAATGAATTTTTGCTTGCCCGCTTCTTTTTTACAGGCATCTAATTTAAAGGCGATAGGAAATCCCGCACCCCCACGACCCCTCAGGCCGGATATTTTTAATTCATTCAACAGGTCATCTGCAGATCTTTTTAGTGCATCAGCAAGAATGGAATAGTATTCTTTTATCCCGGGAAATGCAGAAGTGAGGACCGGCACACCGAAAGAAGCAACATTGTATGTATCGCCGATTGCCGAATTATTCTTTTTCAGGGACTCAATTTCATCTACAGCATGTCCGGAGTAATTTTTTCCGTTGATATGAAAGGAACTATTCTCATGACAACGGCCAAGACAACACATGTCCCCGATCTCACCCGGCTTGAAATGTTTCATCAATTTTTCTTTCAGCACATCTTGTGTACCTGCGGTCATACAGGAACTGCCATTGCAGATATAAACTTTCTTCCCTTTATTTTCCGGTTTCAGGAAATCATAAAAACTTGCAGTACCATACACATTGGCCTTGCCCATGACGAATTCATCGGCCAACGCCTCCATTTTCTCTACTGAAGGAGTTCCCCCTGTCCGGGAAGCAATACCCAGCTCTTCGAAAAGCATTTCGTTTATTCCTTTTCTTCCGGCAAGCTCACCCAGGTTTTTTGACATAACAATTATATAATTGAATCAACAAACTTTATTCGGGTTCTCGTAATTATCGCTTTGGTCTTCAAAGCTGTGATCAAGGCAAACAAAATCTTTCTCTACCAGCAGGAATAATTCTTTTCCTTCGCCAAGGTTCATTTTATTATCGAAGCCAACCACATCGGTGGTTGTCCATTCTTTAGCCAGGCTTTCCGGCACAAAAATACAGATCCTGTTTCCGGAAAAAGAAGCTTCCATATTTTCAACACCGGCCTTCTTTTCAAGGCGGTAGTGAAAAGAAGGACTGTTTAAGAATTCAGTCTTCTCCTCCAACCAGCCATTCTTACCAAAATTATCAATCTCTGTTTTGGTAAGCCGGTAGCGAATGGAATTTCCTTTGATCCTGATCTTCATAAAAAATTATTTATTGATCCGCTGTTCACCGCAATAAATATTAAATCTTCCGTCTCTTAAAAAGCCCACCAGCGTCATTCCAAATTCTTTGGCCATTTCGACAGCAAGGCTGGATGGCGCCCCAACAGCACAAACAATTTTGATGCCTGCCATGGCTGCTTTCTGTATCAGTTCAAAACTGGCCCGCCCACTTAATAGTAATATGTGATGGTCCAATGGGATGTCTCCGGCAGCCAAAGCTGCACCAACCAGTTTATCCAAAGCATTGTGTCTTCCCACATCTTCACGTGTAAGCAACAAATTTCCTTTCAGATCAAACAGTGCCGAAGCATGTAACCCGCCGGTATGTTCAAAAACTTCCTGTTGTTTCCGTAATGATTCCGGCAGTTCTGTGAGAACAGATGCGTCGATCCTGATATTGTCTTTTGCCGGGTTGTTGTTAAATACATTTTTTACTGCATCAATGGATGATTTGCCGCATACGCCGCAACTGGAAGAAGTATAAAAATGACGTTCTATTTTTTGCGGGTCAAATGAAATCCCCGGCCGCAATTCCACGGTTACAATGTTATCACCGGAAGAAATAGAGTTCCGGATATCTTCTTTACAGGAAATAATTCCTTCTGTAAAAAGAAAACCTGTAGCCAGCTCCACATCATTGCCCGGGGTACACATAGTGACCGAAATGTTTTTTTGCTGACGTTCCTTTTCGGGGCCATAAGCGATCCTGATCTCCAAGGGCTCTTCTACGGCAAGCAGGTCATTGGCGGCCCTGTACACATAAGGGCGATTGTCACTACCCGGAGCGGTGACTTTAAAAATCTGAACTGCTGCAACTGACGGTGACCGCATAGTTCAAATTTACTTAATATCCGGCCCAATGGAAAATAAAAAGGGTAGTACAAATGCTATGACAATCCGGATATTTTACCAGTATTATCAATATCCATTGTTTCTGAAGCGGGAATGGCGGGCAACCCCGGCATCCGCATCATATCTCCAAGGATGGGGATCACAAACCCGGCACCTGCCGCGAATTCAAATTCCCGTACCGTAACAATAAAATTGCGGGGACGGCCGATCTTGTTTTCATTATCTGAAAAAGATTTTTGTGTTTTGGCCATACAAACCGGGAGTTTATCGAAACCAAGCTCTTTTATCATTTTCAAACCTTCCCTGGCTTTGGGAGAATATTCCACATCATCTGCGCCATATATTTCTGTAGCGATGAGTTTTATTTTTTCTTCCACCGGTAAGTTCCAATCGTACAGTGGCCGGAATTTATTGCCATCTTTTTCAATAATATCAACTACGGCTTTTGCAAGATCTGTTGTTCCTTCACCACCCTTTGCCCAGCACTCGCTGACAACCGCCTTCACGCCATGCCTGGCACATTCATTTATTACAAATTCAATTTCTTCTTTTGAATCTGTGACAAAATGATTGATAGCAACAACTGGTGTTAACCCGAATTTTTTACAGTTCTCAATATGTTTTTCAAGGTTTTCAAACCCCTTTTTCACTTTTTCCGGGCTTGGTGTATTGAACTCTGCTTTTTTTGCTCCGCCATGGTAACGTAATGCCCGGATGGTGGCAACCAGTACCAGTGCATGCGGTTTCAACCCTGAATAACCACATTTAATGTTCATGAATTTTTCAGCGCCAAGATCGGCACCGAACCCCGCTTCTGTTACCACATAATCTGCCAGCGATAAACCCATTTCAGTGGCAATGATAGTGTTGGTACCCTGGGCAATGTTTGCAAACGGCCCGCCGTGTAAAATGGCTGGATTACCTTCCAGGGTTTGCACCAGGTTGGGTTTAATAGCTTCTTTCAAAAGAATCGCCATGGCGCCATTTGCATTCAGCTGACGGGCATATACAGGTTGGTTTTCTTTTGTGAAACCGATCAATATATTTCCAAGACGTTCTTTTAAATCATCCAAATCTTTAGCCATACATAAAATAGCCATCACTTCAGAGGCAGCCGTGATATTAAATCCATCTGATCTTGGCATTCCATTGGCTGTTCCGCCCAACCCGATAACAATATTGCGCAATGACCGGTCATTCATGTCCATAACTCTTTTCCATACAACAGTACGGGGATCAATATGAAGACTGCGGGTCTTGCTTTGAATATTATTGTCAATAAGGGCTGCTAAAAGGTTATTGGCTTTTTCAACGGCACTGAAATCACCGGTGAAATGCAAGTTGATGTCCTCCATCGGTATTACCTGTGCATATCCTCCACCCGCCGCCCCCCCTTTGATACCGAACACCGGACCAAGCGAGGGCTCTCTCAATACCGGTATTGCTTTTTTACCGATCTTATTCAATCCGTCAGCGAGTCCCACAGATGTAGTTGTTTTACCCTCGCCGGCAGGGGTAGGACTTATGGCTGTTACCAGGATCAGTTTGCCGGACTTGATTTTTTCTTCATTGATCAGCTTCAGCGGAAGCTTTGCTTTATACTTACCATAATATTCCAGGTCATTGTTATCGATACCTGTTCGTTTTGCAATTTCTTTAATGTGCAGGATAGTTGCAGCCTGTGCAATGGCCAGGTCTGAGGCGGTGTTGTAACTCAATTGAATTTATTTTTATTGTTATTATTATTTTCAAATTTCTTCAATTCGTCATCAGAATTGATATTGGCAAACTCATCGCCCCGGAACCATTCTTCGGCATCAAAACTAATGACTCTTGTTTTTAATCCTTCTAATGCGTTGGTGATTTTTAACTGATTTTGCTCAAGTTTAGACCTGAGATGAGAAATGCAACTCCTGTCATATATAGCGCAAAGAGGTTCAGGCTTGCCTTTGTGTTCGGCAAGTAAGGCATCCACCCCTTCACAATTATTAATCAATCCGCTGAAAATATTTTGGGAAAGAAATGGCATATCACAACCAATAACAAGATTTTTTTGAGTAGACGAATGAACAAGCCCTGTAAATATCCCACCCAACGGCCCCCTTTCCTTCATCACATCTTCGAAGCAGGGATAACCAAACTGCCGGTAATCAGGATTAGCGGAAATGATGATAATATGATGAGCAAAATTTTTTACTTTCCCGATGCTATGTTCAACCAGGGGTTTGCCGTTCAGGTAAATCAAACCCTTATCTTTCATCATCCTTGAGCTTTTTCCGCCGGCAAGTATTATGGCAGTTATTCCTTGCCTGCCGGCAGGCAGATCTTTCTGTTCAGGCAGGAGCATGTGGCAAAAGTAAAGAGTTACTCATCTTTCTTCTTTACAATTAAATACCAGTCATTATCCAGAGGCAGGTAGCCATAATCATAACAGTAATAATAAGTCTTACCGGTTTTGGTAGTATATAAGTGAGTATGGTATTTAAATTGGAAGCCAAGTCGTATCAGTTTGTCTTTATTGGCTTTCGCAGTTTCTTCGCCATCTGGTAAAATGGATTCGAGTGTTTTTCTGTTTTTAAGAAGGGCATTATTAATGTTTCTTACAAAACTGCTGTGGCTTCCTTTGGATTTTTGCTGGTTATTATAGTTGTTGCGGCAATAGTCATCGCAGAATTTTTTATCAATTCTTCCCTTCAGGGGCTTGCCACAGGAAAGACAGGTTTTGGTATCGGAAGGAGCGTTCATGATAAAGGCTTCAAACCATTAAGATAAGGGAAAATTATCCGGGTGCAAACGTTTTTACACGTTTAGCTTCGGGAAGAAACGGGTAAAAACCGACTATCGCTGTTAAACACTATCATCTTTGTGTTGTCAATCGGTCCCGGAAAAAATCGGGAGACGTCACCGGTTGATTGAGATAACAAAATTAAAA
This sequence comes from Chitinophagaceae bacterium, assembly GCA_041486045.1. Lineage (GTDB taxonomy): Bacteria > Bacteroidota > Bacteroidia > Chitinophagales > Chitinophagaceae > JJ008. Next base: position 7,092 of record JBGPKR010000101.1, read on the forward strand.
AACCGTTTCCGGCCACTCACCCCTTCAGGGGATGGGGGCGCACGGAGGCACAAATTTTAAAACTATGTACGCTTTAAAAAACAAAGTTCAACTGATTGGCAACCTGGGCAACGCACCAGAAGTGAAAACATTAGAAAGTGGTAAAAAGATGGCCCGCTTCAGCGTAGCCACCAGCGAAAACTACCGCAATGCCAAAGGGGAAAAAGTAACTGAAACACAATGGCACAACCTGGTGGCCTGGGGCAAAGTAGCTGAGATCGTGGAGAAATACCTGACAAAGGGAAAAGAAGTAGCCATTGAAGGCAAACTGATCAACCGCAGCTATAATGACAAAGAAGGCAACAAAAAATACATCACCGAAGTACAGGTGAATGAGTTGTTGATGCTGGGCGCAAAGACCAGTGATTAATAAGTCCGGGTATTTATAATAAAGCCACTTCAGATCTGAAGTGGCTTTTATTTTATAAGCACAACCATTCCTTTTCGAAACTCTTTTGGTTTTCCCGGCAATACAAACTCAGCAAGCCAAACAAATACATTTCCATCGGTTTTGTATCCTTTTACTGTTCCACTCCATTTTTCAAAAGCATTGATTGAAGAAAAAACGACTTCCCCCCAGCGATTATAAATAACGAACTTATATTCAGTCAATGTCGCCAAACTTCCCAAAGGACCAAAACCATCGTTTTTACCATCATGATTTGGAGTAAAGGCAGATGGGAAAAATACCCCGATACAGGATAGATCAGTTTCCACTTTACCTGTTCCGGAAGCCGTACAAACATCCACACCGGAAACGGTGATTGTATAAAAGCCATATCCGAGGTTATAAGCAATAAAATCTGTTTGAGGGGGATTGGTATTCCATAGATAATTTAATTGTAAACCGGGTGCACCAGCTGAAGCAAACAATGAGCCACCGGCGTTTGTTTGGCAATCCGCTGCTGTCCCCATAGTTACATTTACAGTTATTATATTAATTTCTCTGGTGACAGTGGAAGGGGCATTACCCGGTCCGCTTACCGTTAATGTTACGGAATATTTTCCCGGCCCTGAAAAGGTATGTGAAGGATTGGCCGTAACAGCTGTGTTATTAACTCCCGATACCGGGTCGCCGAAATCCCAGCTAAATCCTGTTGGACATAATGCAGATGTATTGCTGAAATTAGCGGTATTGTTATTAATGCAGGTATAAGTAAATGCAGCTGCATTGGGAGGGGCCTCTGCTATTAATATATCATCTATAGCAAATCCATCATAGCTATTGCAGATCGTTCCTGCGCCAAACAGAAAACGAAAAATTACAGCTTGCTGACCGGCCAGGTAGGGCATCGTATGTTTGGCCGTTAACCAACCATTGCTTCCATTGCCACCCTTGCAACTTCCCGCAGTTGGTTGAATATTACCGGACCATCCATCACGGGTTGATGTTAGAGGGGATAAATAATTGATCGGTGAAAAATTAAACCAGTTGGAGTTTAAACAATTTTTGGTATCAGACACCGAACCAACATTTATCCAGGTACTGCCGTTATCAATACTATACTGGAGGCTTCCGCCATCGAACTGCTGTTCCATTTCCCAAAACACTTTGAATTCGATATAAGGGCATTGAACAGAAGTAAAATCAAAGCAAGGGCTTTGCAGCCATGAAGCTTCAGCATTAGTATAAGAACTGCCGGTTAATCCACCAACGATCCAGCACTTTGTTCCGCCGCCAGCTGCTGATATAACAGGTTTGTTGGGTGTTCCCCATGCCCAATCATCACCGGCACCACCCGAAACCCAACCTCCATCACTTGTTTCAAACCCTTCGTTGTATGGAAAGACGATGATACCAGAACCGCACTGGGCCTTTATTTCGGGCCATTCAATTAATAAAAAGCATATTATAAAAATAATCCTTGCCATCAGTAATTACATCGGCGCTCAGGCCAATGTTTATTAATATAAACAAACAGCAAATGTACATCGGATCAGTTGTTTTGATCAACAGGGAAGTGGTGTACAGACAAAATGATGATAAGACGAATAATCAAACACTATAATCATGTATCATTCATATTCCACATTAGCCATTAATTATTCACATTTATTGCTATAAAATTTGTTACATAAAAGTTTATCTATATCTTTTCGGTTAATTACTTACTAACTCATTTTATGGAAACCCTAACTACCCCACAATTCCGCACGATCAGCAATCATATTGTTGGTGAAGTGCGACGAAAGTTATCCAACGGGCAAAACTATTTTTTTGCTCTTCGTTCTTTCAGGCCCGGTGAAGTGATCGCCACTTTTTCCGCCGGCACCATCTCTGCAGAGCCTACTTATCTTACTGTACAGGTAGGCATTCGCAAACACATTACACTGGATCCCGAGTTTCTGCAATACATTAATCATGGCTGCGATCCCAATGTTTTTTTTAACACCACTACCATGCAGGTGCTGGCGCTGAAAAATATAGGCATTGAGGATGAAATGACTTTTTTCTATCCTTCCACAGAATGGAAAATGTCGCAGCAATTTGAATGTTATTGCGGCAGCCCAAAATGTCTTGGAAAGATCAGGGGCGCAGCATATCTGTCTCCGATTGTCCAAATGCAATACCGGTTTACAGATTTCATACAGCAACAACTTGCCAAAAGGGCGGCCAGGAGAAAAGTAGCCTGAATACATGAAGACATCTGAAGCCATTCGTTTACTGAAGCCCTATACGATTTGGGTATTGGCCCCCCACCTGGAGTCAGACGATCCCAATATTCAGCATTATTATGACTTTTCCCAAAGCATACAAGAGTTCACCAAAGTTTTTGAGGAATTAAAGGCCCAATGGAAATGGCAGCCGGTTACGATGGATAATTATAAAGAAATTATCCATTCTATTTCCGTTAGTTCAAACGGCAAAACACCTTTGGTATTGAATCTTTGCGATGGGGATGAAGTAAATGGTACGCCGGGAGTTTCTGTCATTCATGAACTGGAAAAATATGGATTAATATTTACCGGCTCTGATGCCCATTTTTATAATACTACCACATCCAAGATACCGATGAAGAAAGCTTTTGATAAAGCCGGTGTTTCTACAGCCAACTGGAGAGTGATTACTGATAAAAAGGGCTCAACAAAGGGAATTTGCAAAAGAGTGGGAACGCCAATTATAATTAAACCGGCAGTTTCAGGTGGCAGCATGGGCGTCTCAGTAAAAAATGTGGTGCAAACTGAAGAAGAATTGGATAAAAGAGTTAAAGAAATATACAAAGGATATCACGGCTGGAATTTATTGATAGATGGTTTATTTGTTGAACAATTCATTACCGGCCCCGAATACACCACTTTTATTACCGGCTCTGCTGATGATCCTGATAATTGCATAGTATATGAACCGGTAAAGAGAAATTTTCATGAATCGCTTCCGGATGCCGAGAGATTTTTATCATTTGACCGTCTCTGGGAGATTTATGAGGATGAAACCCCGATGCCGGAGAGCGGAAACTTTTATGAATACGGACCGGTTGAACCATCGCTGATTCCTGCATTGAAAAAGCTGAGTTTTGATGCATATAAATCCTGCGGCGGGAAAGGCTATACCCGGATTGACATCCGCCAGGATGCCACCACGGGCAAACTGTACATGCTGGAAGTAAATGCTCAATGCGGACTGAGTGAAGACGAAAACTACACATCGATCGGGGCCATTTTAAAAGTCTCCGATGTATCTTTCACCGAAATCATTACAGAAATATTGAGAGATGCATTGAGAAGAAGCATTGTCAAAACTGCCGTAGTTAAAAAAATACGGACTTCAAAAACCAGGAAGAACGTTACTGTTAAATAATATTCCGTTTTTTATATTCGACTAGTTATTACCTTAGTATGGTATGAAAGTTTGTGTTCTGCAACCCGACTACTCCACAACCGGGGTTGATTATAAATATTATGATCCACCAAGGGAATTAGCCCCGCTCATACCGGAGCATGAAGTACACAATGTATTTCTGAACAAACTCACCACTTTCAGGCAATTAAAAGAACTTAGTAAAGAAGGATATGACATTTTCGTAAACCTCTGTGAAGGATACCCGGAATGGGAAATTCCGGGTATAGATGTAACATTTTCCATGGAATCGCTCAACCTCCCTTTTACAGGCCCCGGCACCAAACTATATGATGTTCCCAAAGAGCTGATGAAATATGTAGCCTACTGTGAAGGTATAACCACACCGGGATTTGTCCTGGTTAATGAAATAAAAGACCTGGATGACGCCATAAAAAATTTAAAATTCCCGCTATTTGTAAAACCGGCGCATGCAGGCGATAGTCTTGGGGTGGATGAACACTCACTGGTGAATACAAAAGAAGAACTAACAAGCAAAGTAAAAAGCATCATACAGGAATACGGACCGCTGCTGGTGGAAGAATATATTGCCGGCAGAGAATTCACTGCACTTGTTGCCGCTAACCCTGACGGACATAGTTGTACCGTTTTCCGGCCGGTGGAATATTTGTTTCCCAAAGGGAAAGAATTTAAAACCTATTCATTAAAAACTTCAGAACTGCATCCGGAGTGTAATGTTCCATGTACAGATGAAGAGCTTGATAGAAAAATCCGACAGGCGGCAGATAAAATGTTTAAAGCCGTGAATGCTGTTGGGTATGGCCGGCTCGATTTCAGAGTAAACGATAAAAGAGAAGTTTATTTCCTGGAAATGAACCTTACTTGTTCTGTTTTTTATAAAGATGGCTATGAGGGCTCAGCGGATTTTGTCTTGAAATATGATGATATCGGTCAGGGTGGATTTTTAAGGCATATCATAGCAGAAGGCATTGCCCGTCATAAAAGGAAAATGAAACCTTATGTAATGAAAGGCAACTCCATTGCAGGTTATGGTATCTATGCCAGCCGTGATATTAAAGAAGGAGAAATTATTTTTAAAGGAGAAGGCAAATCGCAACGTGTCATTACCAAACGATTTGTTGAAAAGAATTGGAATGAGGATGAAAAGCT
>JBGPKR010000102.1:0-12095 GCA_041486045.1 Chitinophagaceae bacterium
GGAAATTGTCAGTTAATGAATATGGCGATGATCCGGAAGCGCCTCTGAAATTTGCTGCCATGGATAAAAACTTCCTTGCCGGTTTATTTGACAGGGCCGGATCGTCTGTTAAGGGTAAATAATTTCAAAACAAAATATATAGTCATCATAAAAACCTTTCTATGAAAAAAAAGAGTTTTATTTTACTTTTTACCGGCCTGTTTCTTTTATGTTCCCCAAAAGCGTTCTCCCAAAATAAGATATTGGTTTTTCAAACTGACTTTGGCGTAAAGGACGGAGCTGTCTCTGCAATGAAAGGTGTGGCAATGGGGGTGTCTTCGGATTTAAAAATATTTGATCTTACTCATGAAATACCAGCTTATAATATCTGGGAAGCAGCATACCGCCTGCAGCAGACGGCCCAGTATTGGCCCGCCGGAACTGTTTTTGTATCCGTGGTGGATCCTGCTGTGGGTTCGGAAAGAAAGTCAATCGTATTGAAAACAAAAAGCGGTCATTACTTTGTCGGACCTGATAACGGTCAGTTTACATTGATCACACAAAGCCTTGGTATCGCTGAAATACATGAGATTGATGAAGTACTGAACCGGCGTAAAAATTCCCAGGGATCTTATACCTTTCATGGACGGGATGTATATGCCTATACCGGCGCCCGTTTGTCGGCAGGAATTATAACACTTAATAAAGTAGGTCCGCGATTATCTTCTTCTGTTGTTACGATCGATTTCCAAAAACCTGTTTATGAAAACGGAATGGTAAAAGGTAATATCCCGATCCTCGATATCCAATATGGCAATGTGTGGACGAATATTGACGGGGATACTTTCAAAAAACTGAGTCTCCAATACGGGGATATATTGCATGTTGAGATCCGGAAGGCTGATCAGAAAATATATGAAGGAGAGATGCCTTATCAAACTACTTTTTCAGCAGTGGAAAAAGGGAAGCCGCTTTGTTACCTGAACAGTCTGCTGAATGTATCTTTTGCACTGAACCAGGGAAATTTCGCTGAAGTGAATAAAATTTCCAGCGGCCCCGACTGGAATGTTGTTATCAGGAAAAGTGCACATTAAATATTTGTATTGGAAAAAGAAAGGCTGCACTATGGTACAGCCTTTCCTTAAGATATAAGCAAGGTTATTTAAAATTACATGCCAGCTTGGCAAACAACCTCAAACCATTAAAGCCCATCTGAACAGAATCCCAGGGGCCACCTGATTCATTATCTCCAAACCAACCTTTTGCCCGTGGATTTACGCCAAGATCGGGGTGAACATTGAATAAATTATCAGCGCCAATAAACAGGCTTATTTTCCTGGTTAATTTATAAGAAGCATAAATATCCGTGGTGATCTTACCATTGAAATTAAATTGTTCCGGGACATATACATTTGGATCTGCATCGGTGGGCACCTGCGGGTTGATACCGGAGTAATTAGGATTATCAGCACTGGGTGATGAACCGTCACCAAAACCTAATAAAACAATTTTTCCATAAGAAGTAAAGTGGGCGCCGAATCCAAGCTTGTCATGCGTATAGTCTATACCCAGCGAAAATTTACTTTTAGGCGCCGATGCATCCAGGAATGCTTCTTCCCTGTCACTGTAAAATGTTTTCCTGTGAAGTTTTGAATCATTGAGGGCTGATGGTACATGAATGGCATCAATGTTAATGTGCGAAATGTTGCCTGCCAGCAATATTTTCAGGCTGTTTTTCCCCCATCTTTTTGTATAATCGGCTACAATGTCTAACCCCGTATTGGTCGTGTTGACTGCATTGGCAAAAAATTGTACAGTTGATACACCTGCAGGAATCTGGGCAATGAAAGCAGGTGATAATGTTGTATCATCTTTACTGAACAGACCTGACAACACCACCCTGTCTTTAACTTTTACCATATAGCCATCTAATGTGATCGTAAATCCTTTTGCAGGTCTCCAGGAAAAACCAAGGCTGCCATTTACAGAAGATTCTTCTTTTAATTCGGGAATGCCTGCTGCCCTGGTAATTTTATTGGTATTGGGAGCTATCAATGACTGAACGAGATTTCCACTGCTGAAAGAAGTCAATGTATTACTGAAGTGTATCTGCGCTAATGAAGGAGCCCTGAAGCCAGTACTTACAGAACCCCTGAGATTAAAATTAGTGGCAACTTTATAACGGGTTGCCAGTTTGCCGGTGAACACCGCCCCAAAATCAGAATAATTTTCGAAACGTACCGCAGCATCTATCAGCCATGCTTTTGTGGCATCTAATGCGGCATCTGCATAAACAGAAAGGTTGGTGCGGTTGGCTTTTACGGCATCTGTATTACTAAAACCGGGAAAGCCCTGTGAACCTGAAGCCTGTACAGCATTGGGATCATAATTTTTGTAAGAAAGTTCTTCACCGCTGAAAATGGTATATTGTTCATACCTGAACTCCGCACCCAAACCCAACGTAAGACCTTGCCCGATTGTCTTGATCGGTTTACTGAGATCAACGTTCAATGTATTTTGTAAAAGCTTAAATCCTCCATCATCAAAATGAGTTGGCATTGCTTTACCGATCTGTGATGCGTTAAAAGTTTTATCTCCATAATAATGGAAATTATTAGAACCCACGTTATTACTGATATCCCAGCTCCAGTTGCTGGCAGAAGTTCCTCTTATACCTGCTTGCAGTGAAAAGTCTGCAATATGTGTTTGAATATGCGGATTATAATACACTTCGCTATCATTGGAAATACGCATGATTTCAGGAACATAAATCAGGTTTCCACCTGCATCTACCGGAAAGCGGTCAGGTCTTGCGCTCCAGTTTCTTGAATACGCATAAGCATCAGAGGCTTTGTAATTGTATCCGCCGAAAGAATAAAATGTTGTTTTGCCGCTGGCGCCGGCTGGTATTTCCATATTGTACATGCCACCGCCGGTTGTTACAGATCCATCACCAAATGCCCTGCGAAGAGTATTAATATAAGGCAGAGCATATTTATCTGTTTGCCAGTTGACCGTATCCACTTGCCGGAATGTTTTGGCCTGGTCCAGAAAATCCAAAGAGAAATTTAAAAATCCTCCCTTCTTGCCTAATGCCAACCCATTGTTCACAGATAAAGCAATAGTGCCTCCATCCATTGCACTGCCTGAGTAATACTGGTTGCCGGCATTGAATTTTCGTGAGTTAAACTTACCATCGCTATAACCACTCCAGCCTGCATTGATCGTCCATTGATTAATATCTTTTTTAAGAATAATATTGATCACCCCGGCAATGGCATCAGAACCATATTGTGCAGAAGCGCCATCACGCAATATCTCGATCCTGTCAACAGATGCCTCCGGGAAACCATTCATATCCACACCGGAATTTCCCCGGCCGCGGGTGCCAAACAAACCCACAAAAGCAGTCGGGTGTCTTCTTTTGCCATTTATCAAAACCAATGTGTGATCGGGACCAAGTCCTCTTAATGTACCCAGGTCAATATGATCGGCGCCATCGGCACCACTCTGTTTATTATAATTGAAGGAAGGCGCAGCCATATTTAAAACAGAAGTCAGATCCATTTTGGCTGTTGGCAAACCCACCTGGTTGATGCGGATGATATCCACCGGCACAGCTGTTTCTGTTTTGGCCCGGCCGGAGCCGCGGCTACCTACCAGCACCACCTGGCCCAGTTCTTCGGTGGCCTGCACCAGTACAATTTTTATTTCACCTGAACCGGCGGCTACAGTTTGCGGTTCGTAACCAACCGAAGTAATTTCCAATTCATCATCAGCTCTAACGGATAATCGAAAACTACCATCGTTAGCCGTCACAGTTCCTTTACCGGTTTTCTTTGACTTTACAGATACTCCGGCCAGCGGAAGTCCATTAGCATCGGTTACTTTTCCGGTCACTGTTTGTTGTGCCATGGAGATACTGGCAATAAATAAAAAGGGGATAAGAAGAAAGAGGGTTTTTCTCATATTGTAAGTTTTGGAAGTTAAAAGATGACTTAAATATAATGGAAAATTAATCGGGGGCAAACGGGCTGCTCATAAAATGACAATGCTGTGCGGAAGTGGTGGAAAAGAAAACTGTTGTCACCCTGAACTTGACGAAGGGTGACAAGATTCAATTACTTCGAAGTGACAGCAGCAACAGGTTTCTCCATTTTCATTTTTCCAGGATATGCTTCCAAAGCCTTTTCCAAACAATCCATCGCTGCATTAATAGCATCCAGGTTCAATACATAAGCAAGCCGTACTTCATTTTTACCTAATCCCGCCGTACCATAAAAACCCGTTGCCGGAGCCAGCATCACTGTTGATTTGTTATAAGAAAATTCTTCCAGTAACCATTGGCAGAATTTATCACAATCATCGATCGGCAATCTCGCAATCGCATAGAAAGCCCCTCCCGGTTTCGGACAAAAAACTCCCGGCATCGCATTCAATCTTTTTACCAATAAATTTCTGCGGCGCAAATATTCCGCCTTCGGGGCATCAAAATAATGGTCCGGTAAATCCACTGCAGCCTCACCCATAATCTGCGCCAGTCCCGGCGGACTCAACCTTGCCTGTGCAAACTTCATTGCCGCATCATATACTGCTTTGTTCTTTGTAACAAAAGCACCGAGCCTTGCGCCACAGGCACTGTATCTTTTACTGATCGTATCCATCAGCACTACATGCTGGTCCAGACCTTTTAAATGCATGGCGCTGACATACTCACCATCATAACAGAATTCACGATAAGCTTCATCGCTGAAGAGGTACAAATTAAATTTGATACAAATTTCTTTTAATGCTTCCATCTCTTCACGGCTGTAGAGATAACCCGTCGGGTTATTCGGGCTGCAGATGATGATGGCCTTTGTTTTCGATGTGATGACTTTTTCAAAATCATGGATAGGAGGCAGGGCAAAACCTGTTTCAATACGGGAAGTGATCGGTACCACATTCACCCCGGCTGCACAGGCAAAGCCGTTGTAGTTTGCATAAAAAGGTTCAGGAATAATTACCTCATCGCCGGGATTTAAGCAAGTGAAGAAACCAAACATGATGGCCTCGCTGCCACCAGTGGTAATTAATATTTGTTCATGAGTTACATCAATCCCTACTTTTTTATAATACTGAACCAACTTTCTGCGATAGCTTTCATTACCGGCGCTATGGCTGTACTCCAGCACTTTGATATTGGTATTCCGAACCGCATCCAGTATAGCAGGCGGTGTTTCTATATCCGGCTGGCCGATATTCAGGTGGTAAACTTTAATACCTTTCTTCTTGGCGGCCTCTGCATAAGGCACCAGTTTCCGTATTGGCGAAGGCAGCATTTGTTTGCCGCGGTTTGAGATGGATAGCATGGGGCAAAGGTAAGAAGGGAATGCTGAATACTGTCCCGATAGCTATGTGAAAGGGATATATAAGAAATAAAAGCAGTCCAATAATATTTCCCCGTTCTTCGCAGTCTTCCACAGAATTTGCAGGTATTATCATTATAGTATCCTCACTTCTGTTCTCCTGTTCAGTTGTCGTCCTTCTTCTGTACTGTTATCGGCGACCGGTTCTGCAGCGCCATAACCTTTTGCTGTTAATCGTGTTGCTTTTATTCCTTTCCCGGTAAGATAATTACGGATAGTGTTAGCTCTTTCCTGTGAGAGTTTCAGATTATGAGCATCAGCGCCAATATTATCAGTATGCCCGGCGATCTCAATTTTTATTTCTTCGTGCCGCTGCAGCCATTCCAGCAATTCTTTTAACTGGTCATAGGAATCAGGCCGTAAAGTAGCTTTATCAAAATCGAAATGTACATTATCAAGCCGGTAATGACGGGGCGGGTCAAATTTTATATTTACCCAGAAAGGTTCGGTAAAATATTCGTCCTCGGCAAGTGTGGGTACCGTAATGATCGTGTATTTGGTCGTGTCATTTATACTTTTCACACTTACATTATAACTGTCGCCCGGGGGCAGGATCTGTTTTATTTTTCCTGAGGCATCAGATAATCCTGAAAAAATTTTGCCGGTGTTTTCTCCACGAAAGATCACCTCTTCCCCTTTCCTCGGCCGGGCTTTCATATCTGTTACCGTTACATTTACGGTAGCCATTTTTGGGAATGAGTCGCTAACTGCTTTTTGTTGCTGTGCATTGACCATGCCGGTAGCAGTTATCAAAAGCAACAGGGGGGTGGTTCTTATCATCAGGTGGGTGATTTCAGTCTTTCCAGCAACGTAGAGCAGGTGATAAATATTGTAATGAGGCCCTGATCAGCCAGCCTATAGTCATCACCCGGAGACATTTCTTCGGAAGTTTAACTTAATCCGGCCCCTTCGCTGATAATAATATTTCCTACCTTTAATATCATCAATAAGCTTCAAAAAACAAGGATATGAAAATTCATCATCTTTTTGTTGCTGTACTAAGCCTGGTTAGCACAACCCTGCCCGCACAAACAAAAAAAATAGCTTTTGAAAGTCATAGCGGTAACCTGGAGAATTTCAATATTGCGCCGGGCAATGAATTATTTGACAATGGCGAATCTGATTACGGATTGCCGGCCAATAAGAAAGCCTATAAGTTAGACAGTGTGATCTTCATTTCTGACACCGTTTCTATCCTGGTTTCAAAAGAATACACAAGACCCTGGAGTGCAAAATCTGATTCGCTGGATAAATTGGTAGGAGTAAAAAAGGACACCATTTACAATGATCCTTTGTTCAGCCGTATATATTTGCTTGACAGTATCAAAAAGATGGTTGATAACAGGGGACTTTATGAAACGACCAATAAGACAAAGTTTGTTGGCTTTGACAATAAAAAGGTTGGAATGAAGAAAACAGCTGATAAGCCACAACAACAACTGGTTCCGTTCGCTGTTACTAATGATCCACCGGATGATCATCCGCCCTTTGACACCCGATTAGCCCTGATGCTGGGAACGATACTGCTGCTTTCATTGCTTGGCGGGTGGCTGTCATGGAGATTCTATCAACCACGATTACAACATAGAGGGGCTTAGGCCTTTCTGTAAACCAGCCATGCATGAAAAGAGGTTTTGTAAAACAAGTAGCTTCTTTTTTTGCTTTTTTCTGTGTTGTATTCATTCCTTTCCCTTTCAATATCACGAAGGTTCAGTCGCCTGTTACAGAATTTCTTTTTGGCAGGCTGATCAGGGTCGTCTCTGAAAACGTATTTGGAAAAAAACTAACTGATACACATGTTCATTCGGATACTTTTTCCATGTACATCCTGGTATTGCTTCTTTTTATTCTCGCCCTTTTTATTAGTTTGCTGTTGCTGCGGATAAAAAAATGGTCATTGTACCGGGACAGGGTTCTTGGTTTTTTTTACCGGCTGTTTTTTTATTACCTCGCTTTGCAATTATTGAAATACGGGCTTGATAAAGTTTTCAAGAACCAGTTTTACATGCCGGAACCCAATACGCTTTACACCCCGCTGGGAAGGATGAGTAAAGGCCTGCTTTACTGGAGTTCGATGGGCACATCTCATTTTTATAATGTTTTCCTCGGTTCACTGGAGGCATTGGCCGCTATATTCATACTTATTAAACGAACCCGGCTGATTGGTTTATTGATTAGCCTGGCTGTTATGCTGAATGTGGTGGCGGTGAATTTTGGATTTGATATTTCTGTAAAACTGTACTCAACCTTTTTACTTTATCTTACTATTTACCTGTTGACTCCTTATTTCAGCAGGCTGTACCGGTTGCTGCTTCAAAAAACCGGGACCTTCATTCCACCTTCTGATCATGTTGTATTGTTCAGGAATGGCTTTTTATCGGCTTTTCTGAAATGGCTGATCGCAGGTATCATTTGCGTGGAGGCTTTTTATCCTTTCATTACAACAAAAAATTTTAATGGCGATCTTGCTGAAAGGCCCTATCTGCACGGGGCCTATGAAGTGAAGCAGGTAATTGTGGGAACAGATACGCTGGCTGCCAGGGATTCACCAGTGAAACGGTTTTTTATTCACCGGCAGGGGTATCTGATTTTTCAGGACCAGGAAGATGAGACACAGGATTATAAACTCAGCTATGATAAAGACAGCTCTTTGTTTATCTTAACAGATTACCAGCTGCATAAAACCATCCTGTCGTTTACTTACCGGCAAACAGACAGTGTTTTAATATTGCAATATTTCAAGGATGGTAAAGAATACAAACTTGCAGGCAAAGCTCTTGACTGGAGAAAGTTGCCCCTGGTGAAAAAGCGTTTTCACTGGACATCGGATGAGGGAGAATAGGCACTATTTTTTTATTTTCCGGTTTAGTATAAATGCTTCGCCAATTTTTTGTTTACAAAATCATAAGATGTTTTTCTCCCGCTTCCTTTTTCATAAAACTTTGTTGTAACCTCATTATTGCAGTTACATAATTGTCGCCAAGCTGTAATTTTTCAGTTCAATCCCCAAATGCCTATTTGATCTCTTTCTACTCCTAACCATTCACTAAACACTGGTTATTTCTCTTTCCATGAATAAATACCTTTTCACTGACGGAATAAATGGGGTGAAAGAGTTGCAATCGCAGGAAGAATTACAAACACAGGTCGAAGCTGCTCCATACCCGGATAAGATCAGGATATGGATATTCAACAGCAATGAATGGCTCAGTTATACCGCTTTCAGAAAAAAATACCCGTTCATTGCTAAAAAAGAAATAGCTGTCACGTCTTTTAGTACGGCCGGAATCCCTGCCAGGACCGGGAAGGGCAAACATTGGTTGAAGAAATTCCTGTTTGTCAGCGGCGCAGCAGCGGGTGTATTTCTTATTTTCAATTTCACCAAAATAAAATGGACAAAAGCAGCGCCGGTAAATAGTACCGCTGCCCGACCAGCCAATGTGCCCCTGATGGATATTGATTCGCTGATCATGACTATTGAAGATGACAGGGGAGTATTTTTAGACCGTAGCACCCGGACCAACCTGCGTCTTCGGAATGGCTGGCCCGACAGGATAGAGCTAAGGCTGAACGCTGAAAGAGAAACGGCTGGCGGCAGTTCCCGTTATTTTAATGTTGATATATCTATTGACAATACCACGGGTTTTAATCTTGATGAAGCCATTGTCAGACTCAGTGTGTGGAAAAATGGCAAGGCGGGTAATACAGATACATTGAAGTTTAATAATATCAGTTACGACAAACTATCGGCCAGGCAATTGAATGATAGTTACCGGGGCGACAGTATTGCTGTTTCTTTTGAATCTATCAGGGCAAAGGCATTTAATTTCTGTTATTCGGCGGCTGTTAAAAATAATTCAGGCAACTATAATGACAGATGGTTCTGCCGGGAATGAAGTCAGAGTCTTTAGTCGTGAGTCTTTAGTCGCTATTGTGGGAGGCGAACAATAAATTAACCATTTTAAAAATAAAAAAACTATGGCGCTGTACTATTTGCCGGTATTGATCAGAAGTGATCGCTATTTTGTAGCAAGATTGGAACATGCCCTTCGGCAAACTCATTGTGATACTGATTTCAATTTTGTTGTTCATGCAGAAGACAGGGTGCTGACGCCATTGCTGACGATCGAGGACCCCGGCAAGATCGTGCTGAACCAGATGGCCCCGTCGGACCGGCAGGATATTCCATTACGGGAATGTCATATTTCATTGAGAAAAGAGGGAGATGATTTTGAGTTACTGATTAAGAAGAACACAGCATTTGTAGTAGAACCTTTTAATGATGAAGAAACAGGGCTGCGGTTAGATTATTCGGCTGACCAGAAAAGAGTCTCAGTTGGTTTTTATAAATACAATGTCGAACAGGTTCCTTTTCAACTGAAGGTTACACTGGTACACAGTGAAGAAGAAAAATATTCAGGCCAATTGCAGTTTACGATTGTCCGTTCCAAAAGTTGCCAGCGGGTAGTGATAGATTTTGGCAGCGAAGCCAGCCAGGTTGGTTATAAGAATTGCGGCCCCCAATCTGCCATTGTTCAATATGATATACTGGAGAATATCATCAGCCAGTTGAATATGGCTGATCATAAAATGACCTGGCGCAGGGAAGATTTTTTGAATCATGAAGAAGGACAGCATATGCTATACCGTTCTTTTTATGCCATTAAAAAAAATATAAGCAAAGAGGAGCGGAAGAATTTCCCATTCAACTTTACCAATAACCTGGAAGACGACGAGATCAGGTTATTTATTTCCCGGCAGGAAGTGGCTGCAACAGCCATCAGTTTCCGGGATGATTATGAGATCATCCCTAACCTGAAACTGGGGATTGAAAAAAGCCTGCAGCTATTCGTCGGCAATCATACAGAAGATTACAGTATCCGTTCACATAAGAAAGAACTCATCAGTGCTGTATTGCTCCGCCTGTTGCGGCTGATGATAAGTACCAAGCCATCGTTTCAACAGGGCGGCATCATTGTTACATTAATGGTACCTAACATTTATACCCAGCATGATGTATTTGAATTGCTGAATGAATTGAGGAGCCAGACCCATAATTTATTATGCTCATTGGGAATTGATGGAGATGCATTATATATTGAATATGAAACCATCTCCGAGAGTGATGCTGCCTTTATGGGTTACCAGCAAACGCATGCAGATAAGATAAACCTGTCCAACGGCCAGATCGCATTAGTGATTGATTGCGGTAAAGGAACGACCGATATTTCCATGCTGCTGGCCGACGATAATGAGAATTATTCCAGTTTCTTCAGAACAGGTTTTGCCGGGGCTGGTAATGTATTGCTTTATGGATTTACTGAAGATTTTCTGACCCTGGTGCTGAAAGCAATTCCGGGCAGCAATGATATTCCGGTCAGGGATTTTATCAACAGCCATATCCTTAACCAGAACCTGACAGCTGATGTGCTGAATTTCATACAACTGATGGAAATGCAGAAAAAGAAATTTAAAAACCTCCAGGCTGTTGGTATTACTGAGTTTGCACAATTGGCTGAAAACTCACTCAGTACTGAAAGAACAATTGGAAATCTTTATAAGGACCCCTCCACAATCCTGCAATATGCAGAAGCCATCCTGAAAGACAGAAACATCAGGTGGGATGATGAAGTAACAGCCATCATCAGCAAAGCGACCGATTGCATTGTGCATTGCATTATTTCCAGTATCAGGGATGTTGCTACGAAAGACATTAAGAAAAGAATTAAGACAGTGATGCTGAGCGGCCGGGCTTTTTATTTTGAAGAGTTGAAATTAAAACTGGAAAAAGAACTGAAAATTTTGCTGGGAACGGGTATCAAAGTAAATATGGTTCCCCCGGGACGGGTACTGAATAATAAGAATGTTGCTCTTTATGGTGCGTTCAGCGGGGCGTATAAGATCACCGACTTCACGGGCATTCCTATTGATAAGAAAGAGGGCCTGTCGAAGAACAACGATGTGCTGAATAATAATATGTATCTCTACCGGGGTATTAAAATAGAACCGGGCAACGATATTTTATACAATGCGGCTGTGGTGCGACGGAACAACCAGGAATTAAAAGCTTTCAAAAACAAAACGGTTGACATTTATTTTACCCGTGATAATATTTACCTCCGGCTGATGGAGAACCAGCGGGTGAAGGATGTGAGATCGCTGTATAGTATTCTGACTTCTGTTGCAGAAACCTGGTCGCCCATCCAGGACATGAAAGCGATCTCGATGTTTCCCGGTTATTCAGGTGAACTGGCTTCCATTACTGCTGTATATAATGACGTGGTGAAAGAAAAAGATTTGATTCCTGAAAAATCGGTGAAGAAAAGACAGGGCGTCCTCCAGTTCTTCCATTTTTAATGTTTAATAAAATGACTATGTGTTATAAAATCTATCTCTCTCTTTTGCTGCTGGTCTTGTCAGCGGGGCTTTTTGCCCAGCACCCGGGACCCGGTGGGCAACCGGATACTAAACATATCCGCATTGTGGATACACTCACAGCACAGGAGAAATCAAACCGCAACCCTGTTATACTGAAAGCAGAACTTGATTCAATGATCGGGCAATACAACGCCAGCCAGGTACAGCAAATCGTGAAGGAGCCTGTAAAAGAAACAACTTTTGATTCTAACCTGTATATTTTGGCAGGCTTGATCATAGCATTACTCGGCTTCATCATTTATATGTTTTACCGTCACCAGCACAAGATCA
>JBGPKR010000103.1:0-12031 GCA_041486045.1 Chitinophagaceae bacterium
CCTTCCCATTCTATGTTATTTGTTCCCCTGAGCAGGTTAGTTGTCCATAAAATATTATCGGATAAAAAAATAAATGTAAAGCCGTATAGCTACCATTTGCGCAAGGTTGACTGTTGCAGGTAATTAATAAACCATATAAGAGCCGGCAATGAAAATAAAAACAATCCTGCCCATACATATCCACGGGTAAAGTGGATCGGCTGCATAGGTTTTATAAACCATTCATGCTTGGAAAGCAGGAAGGCGATTATGGCCCAGCAAAGAAATAACCGCTGATGGGGTATGGACAGTAATTTTTTAACCGGTCTGTTGATAAATCCGTTTAAAAAAGATAAGGCTGCCACAAGACAATAAGCTGGTATGGCGATAAGAAGGCTATAGGTCCAACCGGCGCTGTATTGAGAAAATATCTGTTTGTGTTCCGGGAAACTGTTCAGGAACACCAGGTAATACCATCCATGAAAAAGTGTAACAGCAAATATGGCCCCCCAATACCACCAGGGGATGGTTTTATTCCGGTACAACAGTTTTTCCAGCAATAACCATCCATTCATGATCAGTAAATATTCAATACCGGTAAACGGATGGGAGATGGAGAGAAATAGCGCTGCCCCTGCTGCTGCCGCCCATTTTTGTTTTAAAATAAAATAAATGTTCAGCAGGAACAGGAAATGATAATAAGCTTCAAGCGGGATAAATAATGTTCTGCCCCAGTTCAATCCCCACCAGCCATTAGCCGGATCGGCCTGGTAAATACCATCGATCCAATGCTGCGTTTGATAGCCTTGTAAAAAAGCGGAACCCATTAATCCTGCCAGTGCAGTCAATCCACCACCCCAGGTAAACAATGTTGCAATAAATGATTGCTTTTTGTAGTCCGGCAAAAGCAGTTGTAATATTTTAATGCCAAGAAGAATGCAGAGAAAAGTCATTAACAGACCGAAAATGGTAAAACTTAACCCCGGATCAGCTCCCAATTTCATTAATCCTGCAAACAGAAAATTAACAGGTTGAAAATAGATATTGGGTGATTGCGGATCGCCATCAAAAGGATTGGAATAAAAAAGAGAAACATGATCCTGGTCGAGGTACTGGTGGGCATACGACATGTACAGCACATTTTCATCCAGCGTAAAACCGGTTGGCTTCAGATTGGGGCTATGCTGAAAATATTGTTGCCCTACAAAAAGAATGACAGGCAGGGAGAGAATCAGCGATAATAGTATTGATTTCCTCCTGGTCATTTTATCGTTGCTGTCTTGATTTGTATTGACGTATTAAAGATACAGCCCCCGTAATAATAAGCAGGGCGATCATAGCAAACATTACCCACAATGCCTTCAACGTATTGGACGGGGAAAACTGAAAAGCAACAGTATGCTTTCCCGGGGGCAGGACTATACCCATAAAGCTGATATTGGTTTTATAGATGATTGCCTGTTTATTGTCTATACAAGCTTTCCAGTGATGCTGATAGCTCTGCGTCAATACAAGAAGGGAGGCAGATGAAGTTTGAGTTTCTATTTCAAAACGGTTGGATGATATTTTTTTTATGAATGCAGTATTATCATCACCGCAATTGCTTTTTATTCCCGGTATTGCATCAGCAAAAGCAAAGTTACAATGGGTTGCCAGGTTCAGGATGTTTGTATCTCGCAGCTGCACAACAGAATCTGCGATATAAGTCACAGGCTTTGAAGAAACATAGTTGTATAGCAAACCGCTTTTCAAAAATTGATCCTGCTCTTCAAGAAATGAAGGAGAATTATTGGCATGACTGACGCCAATCTTCTTGTTATAAAAATAACTCAGCGCAATTTTATCAAAATGGTCAAGTGCATCAACGCTGTTTTCCCCGATAGGTTTTTCAAGGCCTGCTGTGGGGAAACCTTTTGGAGAAGCATGTATCAGCGCATTGATTTCACGGGGCGATGTTTTACTCACAAAAGTTATTGGTAAGATCAACTGTGCCATGATAACCAGGTTGGCGATCCAGAGCAAAGAAAATATTTTCTTATGCCGGGCATGTCTCCCTGCCCATAAAAGAAAAGCAGCAATAAAAAATAGTTGTATCAGTCCGTTTACAGCCATGGTGTCCGCCAGTGAATTATTTTCAATAACATTTTTTATGGTCGTCCTTATTCCGGAAAAGCTGAACCCATGCAATTGTTTTAAAAGGTTTGAACCTGTAAAAGCAAGAATGGTAATTATTAAAATGACGCCCCCGGTAACCCAACCGGTACTTTTGATCTTTTTTAATCCGGGGACTGATAAATTTTGATTTAGAAAGGATTTCAAACCCGGGGCAGCCAGTAATAAAATGGCAAAAAGAAAAAACAACCGCATTTGTGAAGGATGCCGGAAAGTATCCATCAGCGGCAGGATACTATAGCAAAGCTTTCTGACCGGCGTGGCATCGCCCAGGCTGAAGAGTAAAGCAAAAGCCGCCAGTAATATTAACAGGATATTTCTCCTGATGAGTTTCGGGGGAAATGCAGCTAAAACCAGTAACGTAAAAACCCCGGGGTACACATTTCTGCAGGTAAGATCAGTTGCAGATACAATATCATTGGCTTTTATGGATGATGGGAAAATCAATGAAAGCAGATGTTGCCATTCAAAAGAATTCCTGATCGTATCTCCGTAAGTAGTTCCGCTTCCCCGATCGTAATAAGGCAACAGGTCCATGAAAGAAACAATGGCCGGAAAAGCTAATCCTGCGAATACAATTAAAATGACGAGCTGTTGAAGGAGGAATCTTTTCCATGCAATGGCAGACGAATCCCTGTTCCTGGCACGGTCAATTACAGTAAGAACAAACAAAGACAGTAAAATATAACCGGTAATAATAAAAAATGACGGATAACCGGCAGTTAATAAGAAAAATAATGCTATCCCGGTTTTTGCAGCATTACTGAATGAAGCAATGCGAAGTGTTTGTAAATAATAATGGAAGACAAACGGTAAGAAAGCAGCAGCAGCCAGCCAGTTGATCAGTTGCCCGCTCAGCATAAAACCACTCAACATATAGCTGGTGGCAATCAGCAAAGCTGTATGTGAATGCGCAAAGAGGCGGTTGGTCAATTTATACATTCCAACTCCGCCTAAGAAAATGTACAGCAGGTTTTCATAATGAAATAAGCTGAGGTCATACCTGCCCAGGAAAGAAAAGAACCACACAATGGGATTCCAGGCGCCGCTTTGCATATCGCCATATACGGGATTTCCAAGATAGACATAAGGGCTCCAGAATGGGAACTCTCCATGACGGATGGCTTCACTGATATTAAAACGATACGGCAGGAAATAATGAATGGCATCGTTCTTTACACTGAACAGGCCAAATGTAAGCGGCCAGTATGCAAGCAGGCAAATAACCAGCAGCAGTAAATAATTCTTATAATGAACTTTATTTTCCCGGAAAGAATTGAGTAACCTCATGTGGCTGGCCCTGTTTGACCCTTCAAAATAGATAAAAATTGACCAATGACCTCATTAGTGAGCCTACTCTTTTCCCAAAAGAATAAACATCTGTGATGTTTTGGCAAATGGCTTTCTTGCAAAATCAAAAACAGCGAAAACAG
Organism: Chitinophagaceae bacterium; assembly: GCA_041486045.1. Taxonomy (GTDB): domain Bacteria; phylum Bacteroidota; class Bacteroidia; order Chitinophagales; family Chitinophagaceae; genus JJ008. The sequence goes on from JBGPKR010000103.1 coordinate 3,585, forward strand.
CGCTGAGTGGGGCAAACAACCAATGAAATATGATGGGCTTTTGCGCTGAAATACGAACCATTCTTTTTCGATAAAGCGCTGCAATGATGCTGAATGCCCAGAAAGGAGCTCCCTGGGTATATTGGAGCTTTTTAATTTTCAATTGGGTTGATTGCAATAAAATCCGGAAACTTTTTTCTGAAAAAATGGTCCAGTGTCTCGGGCAATGCAAACCTCCCCAGTATGATTTTTTATAAAGACGGGCATCCCAGCTGGTCGTATTGGGAGTTTTAATAACAATAATTCCGCCGGGTGCCAGTATTGATTCTGCTTTTTGCAAGACAGCCAACGGGTTGGCCACATGTTCAACGAGGTTCAGCATCAGGATAAGGTGGAAAAGCTTATCCGTAGTAAATGTTTCTATGGTTCCTTCAAAATAAGCATGGCCTTTTTCTTCCGCAATGCGTTTGGCTTTTCCATCAATATCAATGACCTGGGTATGACCGATGCGTTGGTCCGTCTTCTTCAGTACATCAAGTATCCAGCCGGTGCCTCCGCCCACATCTAATACATTTATTGGTTGAACCGGTAATCGCTTCAATATTTTTTTAAAGAAACGTTTATCCAGCCATTCTTTTAAACGGACCACTGAATTTTTGGGCTTGTTTACAAAAGAATAATAGTTAGCCGGATAAATTTTTTTCAGCTGATCAACGGGTACAGGATGAATAAAAATAGTGTTGCAGTTGGGACAGCCATAATAAGTGAATTCGTCTCCCATAGAAAAATATTCGAAGTCTTTTGCCTTACTCCACACGCTGATATTATTTTGATGGCAAACCGGGCAATATAATGGAGTTGGGTTCAGGGGGCTTCAATTAATTTTTTAAACACTCTTGTATAGGTTGTCCTTGATGATTGAATGAAGGCTGCAGTTTTTTCACAGTCCATAAGGAATGTTTCGATATCTTTTAAGCGGGTGTACGAGATTGGCGGGTCCCAGTGATGGATCATATGCCGGGTAAAACCGGCGGAGCCGAAACTGCTGCTGATTACAGTATGAACAAATAACCGGCTTATTTTTCCATGTGGTTGCTTATAAAAATTGCTGGTATGCAGGGCTCCTTCGTCCCGGTGTTCCAGGATTTGCCGTATAGTAGCAAAGAATGGGAAAAAGATACCAAAACCAAGGATCCAGGCGATGGCAAAAGGCCAGTTGCCGGTTAAGAAAGCGGCAGTAAGAATAATAATATGTAAAACAAAACCGGCAAGCAACATCAGCCGGCTTTGTTGCACTTGTTCCCTGGTTAGGACAGAATTGTTTTCTTTTCTCAATATAGTTCTGAGTAAATGGATACCGGTAAGTGTTTCAAGCAGAAACAATTTTGTCAGTGCATTAAAATAAGAGACCTCTGTGTCCTGTGTTGTTCCCAGGTGAAGGTGATGCTGCCAGTGAATCTTCCGGTATGACCGCAGGGATAAACCAAAGGGCAGGCAAAGAAATATAGTTGCCAGCCGGTCATTTATTTTTTTACGCGGATGAATATTATAATGACCAGCCTCATGAATAAACAAGGCGAGATAGGCAGCCACATATCCGGTCAAAATACTGCTGATAGGGACAATAATCCACCATAATGATGGGAATTGATAAGTAAAAAAGATTGCTGACCCTGCAATCAGCAGCAGGAAGAAATATCCTTTGCTGATATCAAAAAAAACTTTTGAGTAAAGCGGTTGCAGGCTGTTCCTGAAAACAGTATAGGTTGTCCCCTTGCTGTCCGTAACTTCATCAAAAGTTATTCCTTCAAGATTATTCTGCATACTGGTGTTGCAAAACTATGAAAGAAAGAGGAGGCTAATTTATTTTCTTCCATACGGCAATAATACTTTTCCCAAAACTGTAAAAGAAAAGTTTGTCCGAAATTTTTGAGACCGGCACCATCCATTTATCCCAGAACATTACCTGCTTATGCGTTGGATATTTCTGGCGCAGTATCAGTTTATTCATTAAAGCAGCAAAATAACCAACCGTATCATAATACCGGCTACTGACAAGTTGTAAACCGCCGGGAGTTATTTTTCGCAGCATTTTTCTATTGTACCGGCGGCAGTGACCGATGGCTTTATCAAAAGGGCTGTATAAAAATTGAAAGGCAGGGGATAATACTACAATATGCCCCCCTGTATTTAATAGTGCTGCTGCTTTTTTCATTTCTTCTGTATCCGTTTCTATATGCTCCAGCACATCTATATATATAATTGTATCGAATGTTGAGGTAATCTGCCCGGTAGATCCCGTTTGTAACCGGCAATTAGCAGGGAATTCTTTTGTTTCTATCTTCTTTTTCAATGATGCACTCATTTTTTCATCGGGTTCCAGCATCATCCATTGATTGGCTGAGCCGTCATTCAGGAGAACGGTAGTGGAGCCGATGCCTGCACCCACTTCCAGTACATTTCCTTTTATATAGGGTTTGATCTGTCGGGAAAAATATTTTTTCCAATGCCTGGCATGCTGAAACAAAACCAGTTCTTCACCGGGATATATAAAAGGTTCGCTCATTTATTGAATGGTTTCAACCAGTCCGGTGTAATCTTTATAATGTTGTGCCGGGATAAATTTTCGCTGCGACTGCGAGGACAAATAAAGAAATATGGTAAAAAGGGAAAGCAGGAAACTTTGCAATAAAATGATCAGTATAGCAGAAATAACAGTTGATGTCCATCCCGGAATCGCGAGATCGGTAAAAGTTCTGATACCAATCAATGCCAGGATTGACAGTAATGAAATGCCGATCAGTACCAGTGAAAATACAAGCAGACGGCTGGCAATTAAATCAATAAAAACGGCTATAGCGCCTAATCCATGTATCAGCAAGGAATGAAAACTCATTTTTGAATTCCCTGCATATCTTTTACCACGATGCGTAACAACAGAAGAATAGGGCAGGCCGGCTTTCAGAATACCACCGGCGATATGATTCCAGATCTCACTGTAGTAAACTACTTTATCAAGCAATGGCTTTGGCATCACCAAAAAATTACCAAAGGCAATTTTTTTCCCGGTGAGAAGCCTGAAAGCAAATTTATAGATCCTGTAAAACAAACGGAAACCACTTCCTTCCTGTCTTGATCTGCGCTTTGCAAAAATGATTTTGCCGGGGTTATTCATCGACTCTTTCAGCAAAACCACTGCATCTTCCGGGCGGTCTTCTCCATCAGCATCCATCACCAGCACATTATCACAGGATAAATTTTCTTTGATATAAGCTAATCCGACAGCAATTGCTTTCTGATGACCAATATTACGCAGCAGGTGAAGGATTTTCATGGAAAATTGCGACGGTGCTTTGATCTGCAAACCGGTGGCTGAACCATCATCTACGGCAAGAACAGAAAATTTTGAACCCGAAAATTCTTTGACTGATACGGCCAGTTCCTCCAATAACCTGTTCAACGATTCTTCATCATTGAAAACCGGGATTAATATGGTGACTTGTACAGCCATTAACACAGGGCTTAAAGATACAATCAAAAAAATGATACTGAAATTCTGTGTCGCTAGCCAAATTTCACTTTCATTTTAAGAAAATATTTTTCAAAATAATTAAAGCTGAACCAACTCAGAGCAATGGCTGCCAATGTGCCCATTACCGATACTACAAATTCGGTTAGCCATCCACTGGTAAATCCTTTCACCCACGATGACAAATAAGGAGATAGCAACAGGTAAACGGGCCAGTGAAACATGTAAAATCCATAGGAAATTCTCCCGAAAAATTTAAGCAATGGAATGTTGAATAAAAAATTGATCAGTTTGGTCTCCTTGTTTACGGCCTGGTTTACCAGTAAGCCCAACATCATGGCAAATGTCGTGTAACCTGCCAGTGCCAGGTATGGGAAAGTGAATTGGTAAAGGCGATTAACGAAAAAGAAAGCAAAATTCATGACGGCAAAAAACAATACTATTCCGGATGTATATTTTTTTAAAAAATTTGCATCGATTTTTAACATTAAAGCCACGATGCAACCAATGCAGATACCATCAATCCGGGTAAAAGTGTAAAGGTTGTAATAAGCAAAGCCGGCAATATGATGCATCCAGATCCATAACCGGAGGCCCAGCGTGGCTACAAGAAGTAATGAAATAAAAACCAGCAGGTATTTCGGCTTTCGGATCAACAGGATAGCCAATGGCCATAGCAAATAAAATTGTTCTTCCACCGCCAGTGACCAAAGGTGGTTTAATGTATTGGTATGAACAGGCGGGTTAAAAATATAGAGCCAATTCTGAAGGTAGGTCCATATCCAAACCTGGTTATCTGTATAATACTTTATTCCGGATTCTATAGGAAGCTTTGGCAATACAATGAGAAATAAAACAAGGCTTAGATAATACAAGGGAAAAATGCGGAGAATCCTTCTGTAATAAAAATTGCGGAGAAAATATTTGTTCCCGACTGCATTCAAAAGAATATCAGTGATTAGAAAACCAGACATAACAAAGAACAGATCAACTGCGAGCCAACCAAAAAAGAAATATTTATTAATAAACCCGAAGTTGTGATAAATAACAATAAACAAGATAGCAACCCCCCTTAAGCCGTCCAGTGCAGGGTAGTGTGGCCTGCCTGGTTGCCGGGTGGCAAGGTTGGGATTTTCGGCGTTCATCAGGTATTGAATGGGTTAATTATTTCTCTTTCAAAGATAATCTTCTGAGCAGATACTTGCCAATCAGGTCAAATTCCAGGTTTACAAGGTCAGCTTCCTGTACTTCTTTAATATTTGTATGCTCATAAGTGAAGGGAACAATGGCAACTGCAAAACTTTTTCTTTTCACATGAAAAGCTGTGAGGCTGATGCCATTTACACATACTGAACCTTTTTCAATCAGTAGTTCTGCAAATTTTTTCGGAAAGGCAAACTCAAATTCCCAACTACCGGCTTTTTCTTTTCTTTTTATACAGGTAGCTGTTGTGTCAACATGTCCCTGCACCATATGTCCGTTCAGCCGGTCGTTCAGTTGAAGGCAGCGTTCCAGGTTTATCACCGTCCCTTCTTTCCAGTTTCCGAGGTTTGTTTTTTGCAAAGTTTCATCAATGGCGGTGACCCGGTGAGCATTTTCTCTAACTTCTTCAACCGTCAGGCATACGCCGCTATGGCTTACGCTCTGATCTGCCTTAAGCCTGGATGATATGGATGATTCCACCCGGAATATTTTATTTGAGCCATTGGAAATGACCTGTTTAACTATACCTGTGGTTTCAATGATACCCGTAAACATGCCTCAAAGTAAATCATTTCTTTTTCCATTTCCTGTTTTCAGGTTTACGGCCTATCTTTGCGTTCCTAAAATAATACCGGAGGAGGTATATAATTTATGCTGATTATTGATTCAAAAGATTGCGAAAATATTGACAAAGCGTTAAAGAAGTACAAGAAAAAATTCGAAAAATCGAAAGTGTTACTGCAGTTGCGTGAGCGCCAGAGTTTCACCAAACCATCCGTAAAACGCCGCGGTGAGGTGTTGAAAGCAGTTTACAAGCAAAAAATAGTTAGCGGCAAAATAGAAGGTTAATCCTTTTTGTGCCGGAAATAATATTTTAGCTGCAGGGTTTCAAAGCTTTGCAGCTATTTTTATTGTGTCTTGCGTAGCTTTACGAAAGCGTATGCCTGAATCAATCTCCTCACCGGTCCAATCCTTTCTTGAATACCTGAAATATGAAAAAAGGTATTCCATACACACCCTTACTTCCTACCAGACTGATCTTATTGATTTTTTTGATTACCTGGATAAACAATTCGGTAAGGTTTCGCTGAAAGGGATTGATCATAATTATGTCCGTAGCTGGCTGGCAGATCTCAAAGGGAAAAAACTCAGTTCAAAATCTATCAACAGGAAGATTTCCAGCCTGAAATCTTTTTTTAAGTACCATTTAAGAATGGGGACCATCGAAGCTACCCCTATGTCGAAAGTGATCAGCCCCAGGTTAAATAAACGGCTGCCTGTGTTTGTAAAAGAAGAGGATACAAAAAGGCTGATAGAATCATTGAATCAATCAACAGATAGCTGGAAAACTCTGAATGCAAAAATGCTCATCAGTATTTTTTATTCAACCGGGATGCGCCTGAGTGAGCTGATCAACCTGAAAGAAAAGCAAATTGATTTCAGCCGTTCACAGATCAAAGTGCTCGGAAAAGGGAATAAGGAAAGAATCATTCCTGTCAGCAAAGATGTCATCAGGATCATTGTGGACTATCAGCAATTAAAAAAGAAAAATTTTGAAAAAACTGAAAATACACTGCTGGTAACAGAAAAAGGAAAAAAACTATACCCGAAATATGCTTACCTGCTGGTCAACCAGGTTTTGGGCGCAGCAAGCACCCTAGACAAAAAAAGCCCTCATGTACTCCGTCATACCTTTGCTACCCATCTTATGAATAATGGCGCCGACCTGAATGCTGTTAAAGAGCTTTTGGGGCACAGCAGCCTGGCCTCCACGCAGGTCTATACCCACAATACAATTGGAAAATTAAAAGATATTCATAAAAAAGCCCACCCGAAAGCATAAAGTTTTCCCCGGGGGCAATAAAAAAAATAGGACAATTTTGTTTGTGAAAAACTACTTTTTACCCTAACTTGAATGCTGACAAAAGGACCCGACCCCTGAAGAAAACAGGTTTCAAAAAAGCCTGCCTGCCGGTAGGCAAGTTCTTTATTTATTGTTTCACTGTTTAAACCATGATAACTATGAACGTAAACATTCAAGCAGTTCATTTCGTTGCGGACAGCAGGTTGATTGAGTATGTCAACCAGAAGCTTCAAAAACTAAACAGCTTTACCGACCGCATCATCCGGGTAAGTGTGTTTCTGAAACTCGACAATGTGATCCATGCAGTTAAAGACAAAATCGCCGAGATCAGGGTACACATACCCCGCCACAATTTTTTTGTTAAATCAACCAGTAAATCATTTGAAGAGTCGTTTGATGATGCTTTCGACTCAATTGTAATTCAAATAAAAAAAAATAAAGAAAGAAAAGCCGCTTAAAAAATTCCAGACCCCCGACTGTAAACGTCGGGGGTCTTTTTTATTTCAGGAGGTTACTTCATTAAATTTTGGGATTAAATTATGCGTTTCCGGTTTTTCATAAGTCTTCCTGCAATCATTTTAATATTTTCCTGCAATAGTAAAGGCAAAAATGAAAACGATGCTTCTTCTCATGGAAGCGGCGTTATTAAAAAAGATAATCACTCACTTGCTATTCTTCCATTTAAAGGGATTGACAGTGGTTTGCTTCATGAATTAAGAACCGGGTTACAAAAACAACTGGCTGTATATATCACTGTTCTTGATGCTGAGGCGCTTCCTTCATTTGCTTATTATAAACCGAGGCAACGTTATATTGCCGACAGCCTGCTTGTATTTCTGGAACAGACAAATAAAGGGAGATTTGAAAAAATAATGGGTATTACCCGCAAAGATATTTCTACCAGGAAAGATCCTCATGAAAACTGGGGTATTCTTGGATTGGGAAGTTGTCCCGGTGAAGCCTGTGTTATTTCCTCATTCCGTGCCGGAAAAAATAAAGTATCCCATGAAGATTTTATACGCAGGATGATTACCCTCGCACTTCATGAATCAGGACATACCTATGGATTGAAGCATTGTCCTGTTGCCACCTGTATTATGAAAGATGCAGAAGGAAAAATGAATCTCAATGATGCCGATTCATATTGCGAAAAATGCCGTAATTATCTTGCTGCTAAGGGCCTTTTAAAATAGTTCCCGGTTTATTAATCACTTATTCACAAGTGGCTGAAAACAAGCAAAAAATTCCCGGGCAAAATTTTTCCGATTCTTAATTTCCCTTACCTTTGCCTCCCCTTTAAATAGGGGTAGTTCTTTATTGCTTCGACCGCCGTAATATCCTGAGCACTGGTGAGACTGAAAGCACAGCTTTTAGCAAAGGCAGCGGCCGAAGGCCAGAAGGAGGAAGGCGGGCATTTAAAATGCCACTTTAGCTCAGCTGGTAGAGCAACTGATTTGTAATCAGTAGGTCGTTGGTTCGATTCCGACAAGTGGCTCTGTATTTGGGCAAGTAGCCAAGTGGCCAACGGCAACAGACTGTAAATCTGTCCTCTTCGGAGTTCGGTGGTTCGAATCCATCCTTGCCCACTAAAGTTCTTTTAATGAATACGCGGAAGTAGCTCATTTGGTAGAGCGATAGCCTTCCAAGCTATAGGTGGCGAGTTCGAGCCTCGTCTTCCGCTCACGAAGACCGGGGGTCAAATTGGTCAAAAAGGTCAGTACGATTTGACTTTTAAGTCCTACTGACTTCAATGACTCTGAAAAAGCCGTTGTAGCTCAGTGGTAGAGCACTTCCTTGGTAAGGAAGAGGTCAAGGGTTCAATTCCCTTTAACGGCTCTGCAGATTTTTTGAAAAGAGATGAAAAATATTATA
>JBGPKR010000104.1:0-11874 GCA_041486045.1 Chitinophagaceae bacterium
AACCGAAACACCAGCCGCGCCCGCTCCCGGGTCATGCGTAGACGGCCGCATCATCTCTCCGGCCGCTCCGGCCACCGGTGGTCGTGGAGGTGGTGGTGGCGGTGGTATGATGGGTGGTGGTGGCGGTATGTTTGGACAAACGAGTTCAGCACAAGGTTATGTCCGGGCGAACTATTGGGTAGATGGAGCCCTGAAATATGAATTCCTGAAAAACAAACAGGCTTCAATTTCATTAAATGTGAATGATATCTTCAGAACCCGCCGTTCTGATGTACACTCCGAATCTGCCTATTTCGTTCAGGATGTCTTCCGTCGTCGTGACCCGCAGATCCTCCGGCTCAACTTCAGTTGGCGTTTTGGTAAGTTTGATCCCAATCTTTTCAAACGTAAGAATATGAAGAACCAGAGTGATGGTTCTGAGAATATGAATATGGGACAATAGAAAGTTCCCTGTTTAATAGTTCAAGAGTTTAAGGTTTTGCATATTTGCAAAGCCTTTTTTATTGTCTATAACCAAATCAGGCCTTTAGATTCTTTTGAAACGGATTTACTTTACAGTTACCAATGACCTTACTTATGACCAGCGGATGCAACGCATCTGCACATCGCTGGCCGAAAATGGCTATGCAGTTGTATTGGTTGGAAGAAAACTCAGCTCTTCCATCCCTTTTACAGAAAAAAAATATAAACAGAAGAGGATCCGCTGCTGGTTCAATAAAGGCAAGTTATTTTACTTTGAGTACAATCTCCGCCTTAGCTGTTATTTAATGTTCCGGAAAATGGATGCTGTCTGTGCGATTGACCTTGACAGTATCATTCCCTGTCATACCGTTTCCCGGTTCAAACGCATTCCCCGTATTTATGATGCACATGAACTATTTACGGAATTAAAAGAAGTGATCACCCGGCCTCATATAAAAAAAATATGGACAAGAGTTGAAAAAAAGCTGGTGCCGAAATTCAAACTTGGTTATACCGTTAGTGAAAGCATTGCAGAAGAATTTCACCGGCGCTATGACGTAAATTATAAAACCATCCGGAATCTGCCGGTATTGCGGGCTTTTAATGCCATTCAAACAGCTGAAAAATTTATTCTGTACCAGGGAGCGGTTAATGAAGCAAGGGGATTTGAATTTCTTATCCCGGCCATGCAGTGGGTCAACTGCAAATTAGTTATTTGCGGCGATGGAAATTTTATGCCACAATTGAAAAAACTTATCGTTGAATATAAATTAGAAAGCAAAATAGAGATGAAAGGGATGCTGCTTCCTGAAGAAATTTGGAAAATTTCCCAACAGGCGACGATCGGTATTGCGCTGGCAGAAAGAGAAGGATTGAATCAATGGCTGGCCCTGCCCAACAAATTCTTTGACTATGTTCATGCCGGGCTGCCGCAGGTAACTATGGACTATCCCGAATACCAAAAAATCAACAAACAGTTTGAAGTGGCTGTATTAATAAATGACCTGGCCCCGAAAAGAATTGCCGATACAATAAATAATTTACTGGCAAATGAAGTTTTACACAGGAAGCTTAAAGCAAACTGCCTGGAGGCAAGGCGGGAACTGAACTGGGAGCATGAAGAAAAAAAACTGCTTTCTTTTTACCAGTCTGTTTTTGACAGCAAGTCTCTTGTTAAATAGCTATTTAACTGATTTTGTTTTTACCATCCTTATTAAAACGGCGAGACGGTAACAATCAAAAAAGAACAATCTGGGTTTGCAGGATAATAAATTTCTCCGGAAATAGCCATGAAACATTTTTTCAAAAAAAAGGTAAAGTCCTGAAAGACCTGTTCTTTTCAACCGGAGATACCACCTGAATATCCTGACATGCCTGCTGATCAAGCGCCTGTCAATATTTTTTTCAAGCAACAGAAGGTTGTCAAGGGCTTTCTCAGACTTTTCAATATAAATATCAGCCTTTTCAATAGCTGCATGAAGAACAGGGTTATTTATAAAGCGGCAAAAAAAGCCGGCTTGTTCAAACTGAATACCCCAGTAAGTGTCTTCGTGACCATAATCATGTATTTGCAAAGAAGCATCAAGGATTTTAAAAACTTCCCGCCTTATCAAAAAATTATTCGATAGAAATCCTTCTACGGATCTGGATCCTGTTTTTCTTTGCCTGCTTTCTCTTTTTCTTCCATACTTCCAGTGCAGCATTAATTCACATTCAACAGGCGGAGTATCTGTGTATACCCTTCCACCGGAAGCCAGGGGAATATCCTCTTTCATCAAAACAAAATATGCGGCAAGAAAATCGTCTTTAATAATTTCACTATCACAATCCAAAAAAAGCAGGTATCCATAGCGGGCTAAACCAGATAGTTTCTGGCGTGCCAGCATCCTTCCTTCATTGCTTTCATTCCGGTAAAATAAGACGGACGGAATATTTTGTAAAGACTGGTTGGTAGTCAATGCTCCCGTTTCAGAGCCATCGTCCAATAAAATAATTTCCCCTTCGTTCCCGGTTTTCAGAAGTTGGGCACTCAATGCCCGGACCAATGATGTGACATTATAGTTATAAACCGGTATGAGAATAGATAATCCCACAGAGTTATTGAATACTGATGGTAGCATTATCGCTTATCATTCCCCGTTCCGTCCTTATCATCCGGGCTGGAAATTTCTGCACTACGATATAATCATGTGATGCCATAACGACTGCTGTATTATAGTCTTTTGAAATGTTTATCAACAGCGCCATGATCTCGTCCGATGTTTCAGGGTCAAGATTACCTGTTGGTTCATCGGCCAGTATGATCTTGGGAGAGTTTAACAATGCCCTGGCAATATCAATACGTTGCTGTTCACCACCGCTTAATTCAAAAGGCATTTTAAAACCCTTTGATCTCAGTCCCACTTTGTCCAATACGTCCTGTATCTTTTCATCCATGAGTTTCTCATCTGTCCAGCCGGTGGCCCGCAAAACAAATTTCAGGTTGTCATTCACATTACGGTCAGTCAGCAATTGAAACTCCTGGAAGACCACCCCAAGATTACGACGGAGATAAGGAACTTTCTTCCAATCCAATCCACGCAGACTGTAGCCAGCCACCATGCCTTCTCCTTCCGTCAACGGAAGTTCACCATATAATGCTTTCAGCAGGCTTGATTTACCGGTGCCGGTTTTACCGACAAGGTATACAAATTCGCCCTTGTTAACTGTGAGGTTTACGTCCTGGAGAATAAGGTTGTTGCCCTGGTAGATATTGGCGTGACTCAGTTCAATAATGGGTTCTGACATACCGGGTGGTTTGCTGCAAAATAAAGGAAACTAAGCGTAGACAGGCATAAAATTTCCTTAAACTAAAAAAATAGTTGTTAAACTAAATAATTAGTTATAAGTTTGATTCCGAAACATTACTTCAATGAAACCACTTACAAAAGCCGAAGAGCAAATCATGCAGGTGTTATGGAAACTGGATAAGGCATTTCTTCGTGAAGTAGTAGAAGCTATGCCCGATCCGAAGCCACACCAGAACACCGTAGCAACTCTTTTGAAAATACTGGTTGAAAAAGAATTTGTCGGCATTACCGTAATGAGTCGCCATCACCAGTACTACCCTTCTGTTACCAAGGAAGAATACTCAAAACGAACCATGAAGCAGTTGGCTAAAAATTATTTTGAGGGGTCCTTCAGTAATGTTGTTTCCTTTTTGATAAAAGAAAACAACATCTCCATTGAAGAACTGGAAAGCCTGCTTAAACAAATTAAAAAACAACAAAACCAGCAAAAATGAAAGCATTGCTTTATTACCTGGCGCAGGTGATTGTTACCTCCGGTATTTTATATGCCTATTATCATTTTGCACTGCGGAATAAAAAATTTCACCGCTACAACAGGTTTTACCTGCTGGCGGCAACGATTATCAGTATTACGATCCCGTTCCTGAATATCCCGGTTTATTTTACACAAACAGAAACTGATTCATCGTTTGTATTGCATACGTTAGCTATTATGTCGTCAACAGGTGTTGAGGCTCCTGAGGTAGCAGTATCCGGCGAACCGCATTCTATCAATTGGTTCTCCTGGGAGAGCTTATCTTATTTCTTTTATCTCTTTATTGCTTTGATTGCCCTGCTCAGAATTATCATCTCACTTATTAAGATAAGAAGAATAGCAAAAAACAACCACGTTGAACAATTAGATAACATTCATTTTGTAAACACGAATGAACCCGGCACACCCTTTTCTTTTTTTTGCTGGTTGTTCTGGAACAGGAAAATTGAATTAAATTCTGAAAAAGGCGAACAAATATTCCGGCATGAATTATTTCACATAAAGCAGAAACACAGCTGGGATATCATGTACATGGAATTGCTGACCGTTGTACTCTGGATCAATCCTTTCTTCCATTTAATGAAAAAAGAAGTAAAAGCCATTCATGAGTTTTTGGCTGACCAGTTTGCCATAACGGAAAATACAAAATGGCAATACGCAGAACTGCTGCTCATGCAGGCATTGAACACCAACCAGCAACTTGTCAATCCTTTTTTTCATAACCAGATAAAAAGGCGTATAGCCATGATCACTACATCCAAAAAACCGAGCTACCAGTATTTACGAAAACTGATGGTGCTGCCTCTAGCAGCTATTGCGGTAGCATTGTTTGCTTTTAGCTATAAACAAAAAACTAATCCTGAGGCTTCTTCCGGGAATTCAGCATCATTAGATAAAATACAATTAGCCGACACAACAAAACCGTATCCTGACACTATCATTTGGATTAAAAAATTTCCTTCTCCCCAAAAAAAATCTCCATCGCAGGAGCAATTAAATATTTGGCAGGATTCAAAAATGTATGGTATCTGGCTGGACAATCACAGAATAAAGAATAACGAGCTTATGAAGCATAAGCCTTCGGATTTTGTTTTATATTTTGTCAGTAAACTTGAAAAAAATGCCATTAATTATGGAAAGCACTATTACCAGGTAACTCTTCTGACTGACAAATGTTATGCGCAAACCTTCCCGGGAGACAGCCAGAGTTATTATATGAGGCATATTGTAAAAACTGACACAACAAAACCTTTTAATATAATTGAGAACAAAATTTTCGACAAAGTTGAAATCGAACCGTCCTTCCCGGGCGGTGAAGCTAAATGGAGACAATATTGCAAAGTGGCTTTAAATGAGCTCATCCCTGCTCAAAAGGGAGCACCTGCCGGAACTTATACCGTACTTGTGCAATTCATTGTAAAAACCGATAGCTTCATAACCGATGTCAAAGCATTAACTAATCATGGCTATGGAATGGAAGAAGAAGCCATTTGTTTAATAAGTAAAGGACCAAGATGGATACCCGCCATACAAAACGGCCAGCAGGTAAATGCTTACAAAAAACAGCCAGTAACTTTTGTTGTGGGGAAAGGACAAAAGAATTTTCCTGCTGTTGTTATGGATGGATCATCCCAAAACACAAATAATAAAACTCCTTATTATTCGATCGGTGACTGGAATAATTCTCTGTTAGTCATTGATGGTAAAGTTATAGGGAGATTGAAAGAAAACTCGGGAAATGCGGGCCTGGTTAATTCTGTGCATATTACTGTGCTGGGTTCTAAACCTGCGATGAAAAAATACGGAGAACAAGGCAAAGATGGAGCATGGGAGGCATATACCTTAAAAAGTAACGCTGAAGATTATAGAAATGATACGGCACGGGGAACAGGTAACATTGACCTAATATTTGACAAACCCGAAGTTCCTCCTTCTTTTCCGGGCGGTGAGCCTGCATGGAAAAAATACCTTGAGAAAAATGCGAATGGTCTTGTGGCAACTGACAGCGGGGCACCGGCCGGAGTATATAAGGTCATGGTACAATTCGTTGTTCATGAGGATGGTTCTCTATCTGATGTGAAGGCCCTCACCCATCATGGCTATGGAATGGAGAATGAATCCATGCGGGTCATAAAAGCCGGCCCTAAATGGATCCCCGCAAAACAAGACGGGCATATTGTTGCGGCTTATGTACAACAGCCCATCACATTTGCTATAACAGACGAGGTAGAAGACAAAGCAATAACCATAGAGAACAAAACCAGCATCTTCAGTACAAATGACAAGAAGATCCTGGCCCCTTATCTATCCGTTCTATATATCGGGGTGCAAAATTCTATAACAGTGACCTCTTCAGAGATCAAAAAAGAGGACCTGGTCGTGACTATTTCCGAGGGTAGTATAACTGAGTACGACGGCAAGTATTATGTCCAGGTACATGCTTTAAGTGATGCTGTGATCCTTAAGGTTTCCTCCAGGGATGGAAAAGAACTAGGCAGAAAAATATTCAAAGTAAGAACGCTTCCACCCTACGCGGCGGGCTGATAGAAATAAAACTAATAAAAAAAGGCCTCTGAAATATCAGGTTAATAACTTAAAATAGTACCAGCAGTCTTTATCATTAACTCCTTCTTCTCACTCTTCTCTACCCTGCCGATCACCTGCGCAGCTACCCCAAAATTTTTGGTCACATTGATAATTGCAGCAGCGTCTTTTTCATTGATATAGATCTCCATTCTTGTCCCCATATTAAACACCTGGTACATTTCCCGGTAATCGGATTTACTGGCTTCCTGTATCATTTTAAAAATAACAGGAGGCTCAAACAAATTGTCTTTGATTATCCGAACATTTTCCGGCACATATTTCAAACACTTGGTTTGTCCACCCCCACTGCAATGAATAAGACCGTGAATGGAATCAAAATGATTTTCCAATAACTCCTTCATCAAGGGGGCAAAGGTTCTTGTCGGACTTAAGAGAAGTTGGCCGATGGTCGTTGACCGCTCCCCGTCCTTAATTTCATCAGTGATTCTATGAGGGCCGATATATACAACATGTTCATCTAAAGCTGTATCATAACTTTCATGAAACCTTGCGCCATAGGTTTTATGCAGCAGATCATGACGGGCACTGGTCAGCCCGTTGCTGGCAATACCGCTATTGTATTCAGATTCATAGCTGGCTTGCCCATATCCCGCCAATCCAACGATCACATCACCCGCTTTTATCTTTTCGTTCGTCACTAATTTTGACTTGGGCCATCTTGCCGTCATCGTTCCGTTAACAGCGATCGTTCTCACTACATCTCCCACATCGGCAGTTTCACCGCCCATGTACGTAATGTTAATACCAAAGCCTTTCATTTTATCAAAGAATTCCTGGTTGCCTGTAATAATTGCTTCCAGCACTTCAGCAGGAATTACATTTTTATTCCGGTCAATGGTGGATGAAAAAAGAAGATTGTCATAAATACCCACACAAAGCAGGTCGTCAAGATTCATTACAATGGCATCCTGTGCTATTCCTTTCCATACGGAGACATCACCCGTTTCCTTCCAATACAGGTAGGCTAAAATACTCTTGGTGCCGGCCCCATCAGCATGCATCAGATTCACCCAGGCATCATCGCCGCACAACACATCAGGATATATTTTACAAAATGATTTTGTATAAAGTCCCTTGTCAAGATTCTTTGTTGCTTCATGAATTTCTTCTTTTTGCGCAGACACGCCACGTTTGGAATAAAGACCCCCGTCCCCTAAAGGGGAGTATTGAAAAAAAATTTTCATTTAGTCATTTAATTTTTCCGGTTTTAGTCCATCTTTTGATTTACCCGGTAAAATTAAGTGATGAATGTTGAAGCAATTATGAATTTCTTGCACCCCTTTAGGGGATGGTGGATTATCTTTGCAACCTTTATGCTAGTCCACAGAGATATTGATAATTTACCGGCTTTCCGGAATGCGGTTGTCACCATCGGCACATTTGACGGCGTGCATATGGGGCACCGTCAGATCATTGATAAACTGAAAACCGAAGCCATCGCCAACAACGGTGAAACAGTCATCATTACTTTTCATCCCCATCCAAAGAAAGTAGTTTCATCCGCTATTCTTGGTATCCGGTTGATCAATACACTGGATGAAAGAATTGAGCTGTTAAGACAATTAGGAGTTGACCATCTGGTGGTGGTTAACTTTACCGATGCCTTTGCCAACCAAACCGCTGAAGACTATATCAAAAATTTCCTGATCGACAAATTCCATCCGCATACCATTATTATTGGTTATGATCACCGTTTTGGCCGGGAACGGCAGGGTGACTACAGGCTCCTGGAGAAAAAAGCTGCCGAATATAAATTCAGCCTGAAAGAAATCCCGAAACATATCCTGGAAAATATTTCCATCAGCTCGACCAATATCCGGGAAGCGATCCTGCATAACGATATTGGAACAGCTGATAAACTACTGGGCTATGAGTTCTTTTTTTCAGGTGTGGTTGTGCATGGAGATAAAATGGGCCGGAAACTCGGTTACCCGACCGCCAACCTGAAAATAACGGATGAAGAAAAAATAATTCCCGGGAACGGCATTTATGCAGTGTATGCACAAACAGAAGATTCACCCGAAAGAAAGAAAGGTATGATGAGTATTGGCTTTCGTCCAACCGTGGATGGAAAGAAAAGAGTCGTGGAAGTGAATATTTTTGATTTTGACGAAGAAATATACGGCCAGACACTCAAAGTGTTTGTAAAAAAATACCTGCGGCAGGAATTTAAATTCGACAGCCTGGAAGCCCTGGTAGAACAAATTGACCAGGATAAGATTGAAAGCCTGAAAGTATTGTGAGCAACAGGCAATCGACAATATGCAATAAGCAAGGAGCAGGACTTATTTCCAGTTTTCCCTTTTCTTTAAACTATATCCGGATTGTAGGCTTGCCAATTGTCAATTGCCTTTTGCCAATTAGCTATTAGTATTTTATCTTGAACTCCAGTTTTTCCGGGTTGTCATAAAAGTCATCCATAGTAGATAAAACAGTCACTTTCTTTTTATCCTCAGATAGTTTCACATTTTTACCTTCGGCTTTTTCAGCCGGGCGGGGCAGGTTAATAATATAAGTGCTTGTAACAGGGATACCCATGGCGCCTGCCTGTTTCATCCCATTCAGAAATTCATCTTTATCCACATCGGCATATTTTTCCTTGTTCAGCTTTTTTTTCAATTCCCCGTTCGAAAATTCAAGCGTATAGTAATCGTCAAAAGAACTCGGTTCCGGCAGACCTTCTGAACCACCAGGCATTCCGCCAGGCATTTTGTCTTTCATAGTTTGCATCATCATTTTCCCGGAAAGACTGTTAATTTTCTTGATATCATCCAAAGTGGAAAAAGGAAAACTCATTGTGGTAATTAATTTTTCATCCTCCATATTCATTGTTATATGCAAGGTGCCTTTCTTCAGTAATTCTTTATCCTCGGAAGACAGGCCAGGTATGCTGTCTGCAGATAAAGCAAATGAAATGCTGGTATCAATCGCCTGCAGGGGCATTTTGTCGCTGGAAGCAGCCCCCATATTTTTTGCGATGGTAAGAATCTTACCCATATTATTTGTATTAACATAGGTACCGCTTCCATCATCACTTAAAGTGATCTCCTGGGTAGTCTCTAAACAACTGGTCAATAAGATGGCAGATCCCGCAAAAAGACTGACTAATACTTTTTTCATGTTTTTATTTATTTAACTGGCCAAAAGGACGAATCCGGGGTCTTAAAAGTTGCCCCAAAAACCCTTTCGGGGCACAAAGAAAAGGTATTTAAAGAAATAGTCTTCAGGCCAGCATTTTTACCAGCATTTCTTTGAGCAACGAAGCATCTTCAGTTCCTGAATCTCCCACTCCCACACTTTTCAGATTGTAATTATGAAGCAGCAGCAGGACTCTTTCCACTCCGGGGTAAGTATATACCCGGGCTGCCTGCAAATATTCTTTCATAAAATAAGGGTTAACACCGATACTGCTGGCAATTGTTTTCTCATCGCTGGTGCCGGCGCCGAAGATCATAAACACTTTGCTGAAGAAACTGTAAAGAGATGGCAAGACCAGTTGTATCGGTCCTGCTTTTGGATTTGCTTCAAAATATTGGATAATGCGGATGCTTCTGGCCAGGTCTTTGGCGGCCAAAGCTGACTGCAATTCAAAAACATTATAATCCTTGCTTACACCTATATACTTTTCTATATCATCTTCTGTTATATTGGTTCGTTTACCCAGGTTCACACATATTTTATCCACTTCATTTTCGATCCTGGTCAGGTCGTTGCCTATATGATCTACCAGCAATGCCAAACCTTTTTGAGAGATGGTTAAACCCTTAACCTGGAGAAGGTTCTGTGTCCATTCTGGAAGCTGGCTATCATAGATTTTTTTGGTCGTCAGCAGCACTCCCTTTTCTTTGATCAGTTTGGCAAATTTTTTCCGGGCATCCAGCTTTTTTTCTTTGTATGACACAACAAAGACGGTTGAATGCAGCGGGTTTTCCATATAAGACTCCAGTTTCTCCACATCCCTCATCTGCTGGGCTTCCTTCAGCAATACTACCTGACGTTCCGCAAACATCGGGTAGCGGCGGCAGGCATTTATTATATCCGGCCAGTTGGCATCCTTGCCGTAAAAGATCGTCAGGTTAAAAGAAGCCTCAGCTTCACTCAGAATATGATGCTCAGCAAACTCAACAGCTTTATCAATAAAATACTCTTCTTCTCCTTCCAGCCAGTACACGGGCTTAAAAGATTTCTTTTTCCAGTCTGTTATAATCTTCTCCACACTCATAAAATGCTAAGATACAGGCTTTGAGGCTTGATTTTCCACAAAAAAGTTCCGGGGTTTATAAGTAGATTTCCGCATTCTGGCACGGTTTTCGAAATTTGAGGGGCGGAATACAGGCCCGAAACAAGCTTAAAATTTTTTAACAGGATTTAAGAACCCGGGCATCAGAAGACGGTCTACCTTGCGGCCGCTTTTAAATTCCAATAAAAATTATTATTTTACCTCAAATCTAAAATCCTTTTGTATGACAGAAACTAATTATCCATCAGCTACCCCCACTTTTCAGAACCCCACTACTAAAAACAGGAATACCAAAAATATTGTAATTGGTTTATTGGCAGCTGGGTTATTGGGCACCTGGGGCTATTTATTGTATGATAAAAATAAAGCTGAGAAAAAGATCAATGACCAGGTGGCTCAGATCACTAAAGTGACGGATGAAAAAAATGACCTGCAGGAAAGTTTTAACGCTTCGCTGGTCAGGCTCGATTCCATCACCGGTGCCAACAACAGTTTGCAGGGCGAAAAAAGTGCTTTGCAAAAAGAAATTGAGGCCAAAAAAGTGGAGATAAGAAAAATCCTGAACGACAAGAATGCTACGCAGGCGCAATTGGCGAAGGCAAGAACTATGATCGGTGAATTAAATGATAAGATCACGGGATTAGAAACCGAAGTAGCAAGACTTACAGGAGAAAATCAGCAACTGACAACAGCAAATTCTACTTTGTCGCAGGAAAAATCTGACCTGGAACAAAACCTGCAGACCACAAAAGCTGTGAAAGAAGACCTGGAAAAAACAGTTGACGTTGCTTCTACCTTCAGCGCTTCCAATATCCAGGTGATTACTGTAGATGAAAAGAAAAGCGGCAAAGAAAAAAGTACTACCACAGCCAAAAGAGTTGATAAACTGGTCGTGTCATTTGATGTCGAAAACCGCATTGCAAAATCAGGCCCGGCAGATATGTACCTGATCGTAACAGCTCCTGATGGCAAAGTAATTTCTCCTGAAAGCGGTAGTATATTAAATACCCGCACAGAAGGCGAGAAAGCTTTTACTGCCAAAGTTCCTGTTGAATATGTGCAGGGACAGCGTAAAAATGTACAATTTCCCCTTCACCAGAATGATTTTATGACTGGTGATTACAAAATTGAAATTTATCATAATGGCTTCAAGATCGGAGAAGGTGTAAGAAGTCTTAAAAAAGGTGGTTTATTCAGCTAAATGCAGTTAACTCCTGCAAAATAAAGCCGTCCCGATATGT
>JBGPKR010000105.1:0-11810 GCA_041486045.1 Chitinophagaceae bacterium
AAATAACCATCTTTTATTTTCCAGGCTGAGCCAATTTTTTCACTGCCATACTTATGCCAGCCTTTTGTCGTCTTTCCATCAAAAAGTAAATGCCAGCCGTCCTTTTTATCGCCCGATGATAAATTATTGACGCCTGCAATTTCCCGGGGGCCATGACAGGAAAAAAAAAGCATCCCTATCGCCACCGCGCTGATTATTTTTTGCATGATCGTTATTGTTTAAGTAACAGAATGTATTTCACCATTGTTTCTGCATCAGCCTGGGGTAAAGCCGGGTGTGGTGTCATCATCACTTCTCCCCATACTCCATTGCCCCCCGTTTTTATTTTGCTGGCAAGATGAGTAATAATAGTATCCGGCAAACCGGCATATTTATTGGCTACATCCCTGTAAGGTGGCCCGGTAAGTTTTTCATCTATCTTGTGGCAGGTCAGGCAATCACTTTTGGATACCAACGCAAGACCGGCTTTATAGTCCGGGTTTTCTGTATTACCGGAAGCAGCAGATTCTTTTTTACCGGTTTCATTCTTGTTGCCTGAATCGTTGCTGCCACAAGCTGAAAGTATTGCTACTACAAAAATAAAAAACAGGTATTTTTTCATACTTACTATTTTTCAACGGGAATATACAACGAAATCAATGTTTAATCCAAACCTAATAACCGGCGGTTAGTATTTTCGTCTATTCCGCCGGATGCAAAATCATCAAATGCTTTATCTGTAACCCTGATGATATGGTTGCTGATAAATTCAGCGCCTTCTTTAGCTCCATCTTCTGAATTTTTGATGCAACACTCCCACTCCATCACGGCCCATCCCTTGTAATCATATTGAGCCAACTTGCTGAAAACAGAATTAAAATTAACCTGTCCATCACCTAATGAACGAAACCGCCCTGCCCTGTCGATCCAGTTTTGATAGCCACCATATACTCCCTGTTTCCCTGTCGGGTTGAACTCTGCATCCTTTACATGAAACATTTTTATCCGTTCATGATAAATATCAATGTAAGCAAGATAATCGAGGCACTGTAAAACAAAATGAGACGGATCATAGAGCAGGCAGGCCCTTTTATGATTATTAACTTTTTCTAAAAACATTTCATAGGTCACCCCGTCATGCAGGTCTTCACCCGGATGAATTTCATAACAAATATCTATCCCGCATTCATCAAAATAATTGAGAACAGGAAGCCAGCGCTTCGCCAATTCAGTAAATCCGGTTTCTACCAAACCGGCAGGCCGTTGCGGCCATGGATACATCATCGGCCATACCAATGAACCGCTGAAAGTGGCATGAGCACTCAATCCAAGATTCTGTGAAGCTTTGGCGGCCCATTTCAATTGCTGGATGGCCCACTCTGTTCTTGCTTTGGAATTACCATGCACTTTTTTAGGGGCAAAGCCATCAAAAAGTTTGTCATAAGCAGGATGCACAGCCAGCAACTGGCCCTGCAAGTGAGTAGACAATTCAGTTATTTCCAAACCAGATTCATTCACAATGGCTTTCACCCCGTCCGCATAATCTTTATTTTCGGCTGCTTCTTTAAGATCAATGCATCTTGTATCCCATGTAGGGATCTGGACTCCTTTAAACCCGAGAGATTCTGCCCACAAACAAACAGATCTTAAATTATTGAACGGAGCCTTATCGCCCATGAATTGAGCTAAAAAAATACCGGGACCTTTTATTGTTGTCATGCTGTTTGCTTGTTATTGTCCGTCCGTTCAGGCGGGCTTATTTCTGATTATTCAAGGGTAATCCATTTTTTATCGCTCTTGCCGCTTTCAATTACTTTTTCGATAAATAACATTCCCCTCACTCCGTCTTCAATACCGGGAAAATCCAGCCACTCTTCTTTTGGTTTCTTCCCGGCCATCTGTGCTCTCACACATAATGCAAAATTGCGGTAATGATTCGCAAATGCTTCCAGATATCCTTCCGGGTGGCCGGCAGGTGTCCTTGAATTATGTTGTGCCAATGAACCAAGATAACTTTCCCCCGCCCTCCATATTTCTGTTGGCTTATCCGGCCATTTGATATATAATGTATTTGCTTCTTTATGTGACCAATCCAATCCGCCTTTTTCACCATATACTCTTATTCGTATATTATTATCCTCACCGGGGGCAACCTGTGTTACAAATAAGAACCCACTGGCGCCATTATCAAATTTAAGCAGCACAGAACCATCATCATCCAATTTTCTTCCCTCTACAATAATATTTATGTCGGCACAAAGCTTAGTAACTTTCAAACCTGTTATATATTCCGCCATATTGAAGGCATGGGTACCGATGTCGCCGATTGCCCCGGCTGCACCGCTTTTGGTTGGGTCCGTTCTCCAGTCAGCCTGTTTGTTACCGGAACTTTCCAATAAAGTGCTTAACCATCCCTGCGGGTACTCAACATATATTTTCCGGATTTTACCGAACTTACCATTTAATACCTGTTGCCTTGCTTCTTTCAGCATCGGGTACCCGGTATAAGTATGGGTGAGGCAAAAATACTTCCGGCTTTTCTCAACTATTGATCTTAATTCTTTTGCTTTGGCCAGATCAAAAGTCATCGGTTTATCCAGCACTACATGAAAACCATTTTCCAAGGCCAGTTTTGCCGGTTCGAAATGAAGATGGTTGGGAGTGACAATGCTGACAAAATCCATCCGTTCACTGTCAGGCAATGCTGCTTCCGTCCGGATCATTTCTTTATAGGAACCATACACTCTTTCCGCCGGCAGGTATAAAGAAGCACCTGTTTGTTTTGATTTTTCCGCGTCGCTGCTGAAAGCCCCGCAAATGAGTTCGATCTCCCCATCCATATTGGCGGCCATACGGTGAATGGCGCCGATAAATGCACCCGGACCGCCACCGATCATTCCCATTCTTAGTTTCCTGTTCAGCATTTTATCATTGTTACAGATGTAATTCTAAAAATAGTACATTTAGTTTTCCAAAAAGTATTTTATTACAAAATAAACGATATGCAATCCGTTAATAAAAACCTGCTTTTCCTGGCCAGTCGTATTGCTCTTATTACGACTGCTATCACATTTGCTTATCGTGCCGCCCTGGAAGGAACATGGAGTGCCGAGTTCAATTTAACTAAGGAACAAATAGGATGGATTTTCGCCCCGGCTTTTTATGGATTTACATTAGCCATGATTTTTGGCGGGCCCCTGTGTGATCTTCTTGGTATGAAAAAATTGCTGGGCCTGGCATTCCTTGGACATGTAGCAGGAGTTATTGTCTATCTCATAGCAAAAGACGCCACCATGCTCTTTATCGGCACTCTTTGTATCGGTATCGGCAACGGCATGGTAGAAGCGGCATGCAATCCACTGGTTGTTACCTTGTACCCCGAGAACAAAACAACCATGCTCAACAAATTCCATGTATGGTTCCCGGGAGGTATTGTAATCGGGGGCTTGTTATCATACCTGGTATTAGATAAAATGCATCTTGACTGGAGAATACTGCTGAGTCTTTTATTTATTCCTGCAATTATTTATGGGATCATTTTCTGGAAATTAAAATTTCCGCAAACAGAAAGGGTACAAAAAGGGGTAAGTACAAAAGAAATGTTTACCAGTTGCCTTAACCCCCTGTACATTGTAATGATCCTGTGTATGTTTTTAACTGCGGCTACTGAATTGGGAACGGGTACATGGATCGGGGCATTACTGAGCGGAGCCGGGGTATCCGGCATTCTTGTTCTTGTATTTATTAATGGAATAATGGCAATCGGGCGTTCATTTGCAGGGCCTGTTGTGCATAGATTAAATCCCAATGGTATGCTGATCTTTTCAGCGCTGTTTGCCGGTATCGGCCTGTTTTTATTGAGTAAGACCACAGGTTATGCGGCCTTTGGCGCTGCTGCAGTATTTGCAGTCGGGATTTGTTTTTTCTGGCCAACAATGCTTGGCTTTGTTTCCGAATATTTGCCTAAAACCGGGGCTTTAGGGCTTTCATTAATGGGTGGTGCAGGAATGTTTTCAGTATCGCTTGTGCTTCCGGTTATGGGGCATTGGTTTGATAAAGCAAAAAGTTCGGCTCTGGCGGCCGGAACTGATGTGGCAAAAGCAGAAGCTGTTGCCGGATCAGATACTTTTCTGAAAGTCGCTCTTATGCCGGCCATTTTGCTTGTCGTATTTGTCGTGATATATATAGCAAGAAGAAAGATTTATACTGCCCATAAAGAAACAACTGCATTAAACAAATGAATTTTGTAACTTGAATCGGCCTGGATCTGTTATGAAAAAAACAAACAGAAGAGAAGCTTTGAAAACTATAGCCACCGGAGCAGCTGCAATTAGCACAGGCTTACTGGGTTCATCTTACACTGCCATTGAAAAAAATTCAGGGAAGCTGAAAGGAGCTATCAACCATTCTGTTTGCAGGTGGACCTATAACTTTATTCCGCTTGAAGAACTTTGTACTGCCGTAAAAAAGATCGGGTTTTCTGCCATTGACCTGGTGGGGCCAAAAGACTGGCCTGTACTGGTAAAACATGGTATTTATTCCAGCATGTGCAATGGTGCAGAGATAAGCTTGGTAAAAGGATGGAACGACAAACAATACCATGCAACCCTGGTTAAAAATTATACCGATCATATAGAATTGGCGGCCAAAGCCGGCTATAAGAATCTCATCTGCTTCAGTGGCAACCGGAATGGCATGGATGATGAAACAGGTTTGAAAAATTGTGCGGAAGGGCTAAAACAAATTCTCGGTCTTGCTGAACAAAATGGCGTTATTGTTCAGATGGAAGTATTCAACAGCAAAGTGGATCATAAAGATTATATGGCAGATAAAAGCGCCTGGGCAGTGGAATTATGCAAGAGGATCGGTTCACCGAATTTTAAAATTCTGTATGATATTTATCACATGCAGATCAATGAAGGAGATGTGATCAGGACCATACGGGATAATCATCCCTATTTCGGGCATTACCATACAGCTGGTGTACCGGGCCGGCATGAGATCGACGAATCACAGGAATTATTCTACCCGGCTATCATGAAGGCCATCCTCGAAACTGGTTTCAAAGATTATGTCGCCCAGGAATTCATACCCACAGGCAAGGACAATAAAGACAAAATCGCCGCTTTGAAAAAAGCGGTAAAAATCTGTGATGTATAAAACGAGATACATTAACAAAAATTCAAAATAAGTTTATGGCTGACAATGAATTTGATGCGATCGTAATTGGTTCGGGCATCAGCGGAGGCTGGGCAGCCAAAGAACTGACGGAGAAAGGCCTCAAAGTGATCATGCTGGAAAGAGGCAGGAATATTGAGCATATCAAAGATTATGTGAATGCCAATAAAGAAGCCTGGGAATTCCCGCATCGGGGTGGAAGAACGCAGCAAATGATCAAAGACTACCCGGTGTTGAAAAGGGATTACCCCTTGAATGAGACTGTTCTTGATTATTGGGTAAAAGATAAAGAAAGCCCTTATACCGAAGTAAAACGATTCGATTGGTTCCGTGGTTATCATGTGGGTGGCCGTTCATTGATGTGGGGCCGCCAGAGTTATCGCTGGAACAAATGGGATTTCGAAGCTAATGCCAAAGAAGGTATTGGAGTGGACTGGCCCATACGTTATGAAGACATTGCACCATGGTACAGCCATGCTGAAAAATTTGCAGGCATCCAGGGAAGTAAAGAAGGATTGGAAGTATTACCCGATGGTGATTTCATGCCGGCTATGGAACTGAACTGTGCGGAAAAAGAAGTGAAGAAAAGATTAGAAGCTCATTATAAAGGAGCAAGGCATTTGATAATTGGCCGTAGTGCCAACATAACTCAACCCCATTATGACAGAACCAATTGCCAGTACAGGGACCGTTGCTGGAGAGGTTGTCCCTTTGGAGGTTATTTCAGTACACAATCAGCTACTTTACCTGCAGCGATGAAAACAGGTAACCTCACTCTTCGTCCTTTTTCCATTGTAACCAGGATCCTTTATAATAAAGACAAGAAAAAGGCAACAGGTGTTGAAGTTTTGGATGCAGAAACCAACAAAACCTTTGAATATAAAGCAAAGATTGTATTTGTATGTGCTTCATCATTAAACTCTGCCTGGATATTGATGAATTCTGCTATGGATATATGGCCGGATGGTTTGGGAAGCAGCAGCGGTGAACTGGGACATAATGTAATGGATCATCATTTCAGAACAGGAGCCAATGGAATTGTAGAAGGATTCAGTGACAAATATGAATATGGCCGCCGGCCAACGGGAACTTATATTCCCCGTTTCAGAAATGTGTATGATGACAAGAGAGATTATGTACGTGGATTTGGTTACCAGGGTGGCGCCGGCCGTGGCCGTGGTGTTGAGGTTGCTGAATTTACTATTGGTGCAGACTTAAAAAGTGCCATGAGTGTAGCGAGTGATAACTGGGGAATTAATTTTCTGGGTTTTGGTGAAATGCTGCCCTATCATGAAAACAAAATAACATTGGATAAAGACAAAAAAGATAAATGGGGCTTGCCTGTTCTTTCATTTGATGTGGAGATCAAAGAAAACGAGAAGAAGATGCGCATCGATATGATGAATGATGCAAAAGAAATGCTGGAGGCAGCGGGTGTTAAGAATGTAGCAACCTATGATTGGGGCTATCATGTAGGTATGGGCATCCATGAAATGGGAACCGCCCGTATGGGCCGTGATCCCAAAACATCCGTTTTGAATAGCAATAACCAGGTATGGGATGCCCTGAATATATTTGTAACTGATGGCGCCTGTATGACATCTGCTTCCTGTGTGAATCCATCATTGACCTATATGGCATTAACAGCGAGAGCCGCTGAATTTGCAGTCAATGAATTGAAAAAAATGAATCTTTAATTCCGTTGGTTGAAATGACACATTAAAATAGAATGATTATTAACTCAAAAAAATAAGTCCTTCTCTCCCCTCTCCTTTGGAGAGGGGTTGGGGGTGAGGCCTATGGATCGCAGAGAACTTTTAAAAATGATTGCCGTGCTGACTGGCGGCGCTGTCATTGGTGGCGAAGTTTTTCTTTCAGGTTGTAAGGCCGGGGGTAAGGCAGATATTGGGTTTACAACCTCGAACATCGCTTTGCTGGATGAAATCGGAGAAACAATTATTCCTGCAACGGCAACACCCGGTGCTAAAGCAGCTATGGTTGGAGAGTTTATGAAAGTAATGGTAACTGATTGTTATACCGAAGCCCAGCAAACCGCCTTTATTAATGGTATTGGGACACTGGATAAAGCCTGCGAAAAAACAAATGGTAAATCTTTCATGGATTGTACGCCGGCGCAACGTCATGATTTTTTAGTGAGTCTTGAAAAAGAAGCCAAAGAATTCAATACCAAAAGAGATGAAGAAGACAAACCAAAACGTGAAGCAAACGATAAGGCCAACAGTAGCTTGCCCTGGAAGGATCAAAAAGAATTTGAAGCAGCGCCAGGTCATTATTATACGATGATGAAGCAACTAACTTTGTGGGGATTCTTTAGCTCTAAAACCGGAATGACTGAAACATTGCGTCATATACCTGTACCCGGAAAATTTGATGGGGCATTCCCGTATGCAAAGGGTGATAAAGCATGGGCAGAGTAATAATAATTAAGTTTTAGTCAATACTATGAAACAACAACGCAGAGAATTTTTAAAATGGACCGGCGGTCTTGCAATAGGTACTGCTCTTGCACCTTTGGCCGGCAAATGGATAATGGATGAAAATACAGCCCGGAGGATCAAAACATTCGGGATACAACTTTATACTGTCAGGGATGATATGCCCAAGAACCCAAAAGATGTACTGAAACAAATTGCTTCCTTTGGTTATAAACAGGTTGAAAGCTATGAAGGGCCCAACGGGATGTTCTGGGGAATGAGCCATATCAATTTCAAAAAATATATGGATGACCTGGGAATGAATATAGTATCAAGCCACTGTGACATAGAAAAAGATTTTCAGAAAAAAGTGGATGATGCTGCCGCCATTGGTATGAAATACCTGATTTGCCCCTCAGTTGATGCACAAAAAACCATTGATGATTATAAAAAACTGGCGTCACGGTTTAACCAGTGCGGGGAGATCTGTAAAAAGGCAGGATTAAAGTTTGCATACCACAACCATGACCATGATTTTAAAATGCTGGAAGGCCAGGTGGCACAGGATATTTATATGCAAAATACAGACGCCTCGCTGGTGGATTTTGAAATGGATATTTATTGGGTGGTAACTGCCAAACATGATCCTCAAGCATGGCTGAAAAAATATCCCAACCGCTTTCGCTTTTGTCATATCAAGGATCGCATTAAAAACGCTGCAGAAAGAGACGCCAGTTGTGATCTTGGCACGGGAAATATTGATTTCCCCAAAATATTAAAAACAGCCCAACAAAATGGCATGCAGTATTTTATTGTGGAGCAGGAAAGATATGACGGCACCACCCCATTGAAGGCCGTCGAGGCAAATGCAGAATATATGAAAAAAATAAAGATCTGAAAACCGTTTATTGCAGTCAGCTTATTTTACTTAGTGAAACAACATAGCTGCAACAATTTCCTGTCTTTTTAATTTCATGCTTTCAATAAACAGTTTAACATCATCTCCCCCGGTCTTTTCAAAAAACCCGATCCGGATACTGTGAAAACCTGCTGCCAGGGCTATTGTTGTATTTTTCTCTGCCATACCATGCAATCCATCATTGTTAATTACCAAAGTTCCGTCAATATAAAGAGCACTTCCATCGTCCGATGAAAGGTATAATTTATAAATCTCAGAAGCCGGGAGCTGAAGAAATCCTTCTATAATCACTCCATATTTTTCCCTGCCTTTATACTTACCGGGGTTTACCATGCTGATGACCTCAGTTTCTTTCGCTGTTAATTTTCTAAAATCAGGGAGCTCATTCCAATCGCCTTCATAATAACTTATTTGTAATCCTGTATCAGCTTTAAAAATGGAAAGAGCCGGAGCAGGTTCAACTTTCTCAAATTTTTCCTCCACCATTTCACTTACCGGTTTATTAGCGCTGAAGCTCCTTGCTTTTAATAATATATTCTTTGTTATACTTAATTTGCCTTTATACAAAGCTGAGGTTGCAACTGGGTCTGAACCGTCCATCGTATAGCGGATTGCAACTCCTTTTTGTTCATCGGGCAAAGACATTGTTACTTCAGCGCTACTAATAAATGAAGTTGAGTAGACCCTAATAACAGGTGGCTTATATACCAGGGGCCGGCCTATAATATCAACCACGATCACTGTATTGATCGTATCAGCAGCAGCAGGAACTTTTATGCTGATCATATTATCCTTTGCTGTAAATAACAGATCCTTCTTGCCGGCCAATTCATAAACCTTCATGGGTTTATTAGCTATTCCTCCTAACTGTAGTTTACCATTCGTTGGCCAGTCGAATACATGCAGGTAAAGACGGGTGTTCTCTCCTATCTTTTTTTGCGTCACTCTTCCCCAAGTAGTATGCTCAAATGGACTGGCAATAGTGCCATAAACAGATTCACCATTTATTTTCATCCAGTCGCCGATAGCTTTTAACCGATCGATACTTTCCTGCGGAAATGTTCCATCGGCTTTCGGGCCGATATTCAGCAAAAAATTTCCTCCTTTTGATGCAATATCGACCAGCTTTTGAATAAGGTCTTTCACCGATTTGAAATTTTTATCCGCTTTGTTGTAACCCCAGTTATTGTTCATGGTCATACAACTCTCCCAATCCACGCCGGGCAAACCGGTTTCCGGAATTTCCTGTTCCGGTGTACCAAAATCTCCGCCATAATCTCCTTCCGTGGTCATACCCGCCATACCGCTCCGGCCTTTATCCACCCTGTTATTAATGATAATATCAGGTTTCAAACTGCGCACATAATTGTAAAGGTCTTTTCCATCCTCATGTGTCCAGAAATTCTCCCATTCACCATCAAACCAGATAACGCCAATATCGCCATAATTAGTAACCAGTTCTTTTAACTGGTTCTTCAGGTAAGTAATATATCTCTTCCTGTCAGTTCCTTCTATTGACCGGTCTTTTTCCCATTCCCTTCTTTCGTTGTAATCGGGATGATGCCAGTCCATAATGGAATGATAAAAACAAAGTTTAATGCCGCCGATCTTTCTGCAGGCATTGGCCAGTTCTTTTAATATATCCCTTTTGAAGGGTGTACTCATGATATCAAAGTTGGTTTCCTTTGAATCCCATAGACAAAACCCGTCATGGTGTTTGCTGGTAATGGTGATGTACTTCATCCCGGCATCCTTTGCCATTTGCACCCAGGATTCAGCATTAAAACTAACCGGGTTGAATCGGGAAACGAATTGATCGTACTCCTCCAGCGGTATCTGTGCAGTTGTCCGGATCCATTCAGCATGATTGGTTGCTCCTTTCCATTCTCCTGCAGGTACGGAATAAAGACCCCAGTGAATAAACATACCGAAACGGGCCTCCCTCCACCATTGCATCCGTTTATCCTTATCGGCCCTGGATTCCTGCAGGAAATTTTTCTGCGCAGAAATGGCAGAAACAAAAATGATATTACTTAATAAAACAAGAAGAAATTTTTTCATAAGCAGCTTTACGGTTCTAAGTTCGCAACAATACAAATATAACAATCATACTGCTTTGTTTTTTACGCAAAAAAGGCTCACGTGATGAGCCTTTTTAAATCGTCTGAAATATTCAAACTAACCCACAATAAAATTCCAGTTGTAAATATCTTCCTCCGTTCCATAACGGATGGCATCTAATTTTTTCTTCAATCCATGAATGATGCCCTTGTCGTTGTTTGGAGACAGTGTATAATTCTCTCCATCAATGCCGATCACTTCGATTGGTGATGCCACAGCTGCTGTTCCCACGCAATAAGCTTCGGTGATCGTTCCTTTTTTAAATGCCTCTTTGATCTCGTTCACCGAAACTGGTCTTTCTTCCAGATCAACTCCGATATCCTTTGCAATAGTCAGTAATGAATCTTTTGTAACACCATCCAAAATGGAATCTGAGTTCGGCGGTGTAAGTAATTTGCCATCAATAACAAACATCAGGTTCATAGCGCCGGACTCTTCTATATAATTATGATCCCTTGCATCTGTCCAGATCACATTATCATAGCCTTCTTCTCTTGCCAGTTTCGTAGGATACATGACGCCCCCGTAATTGCCGCCACATTTGGTAGAACCCGTTCCTCCTTTTGCAGCACGGATAAATTCTCTTTCCACTTTCATCTTCACCGGTTTTGAAAAAAGTTGTCCGACCGGGCCGGTAAAAATGATGAACCGATATTCGTCGGAAGGCTTTACGCCAAACCTGGCTTCGCTGGCATACATGAATGGACGGATATACAAAGAACTTCCCTCTTTGTCCGGTACCCAGTTCTTATCCAGAGCGACCAGTTGCAGCATTCCTTCTTCAAATATTTCATAAGGGATCTCAGCCATACACATTCTTTTAAGAGAACGGTTGAAACGTTCATAGTGCCTGTCAATGCGGAAAATATTTACCCGTCCGTCTTTCATCCGGAAGGCTTTCATTCCCTCAAACACTGTTTGACCATAATGCAAACAAAGAGCCGTTGGGCTTATGGAAAGATTGGCGAAAGGAACAATCTGGGGACTATTCCATTCACCATGACTAAAATCAGCTACCAGCATGTGGTCTGAAGTATATTTTCCAAATTCAAGATGATTGAAATCGACTTCTCCAAGCTTTGAATTTTTTGTCCGGGTTACTTTGATGTCTGTCATGGTTTCCATAATAATTGATTTAATGAGTTATTATTTCAGCCTTCCATACTGAATGGCTGATG
>JBGPKR010000106.1:0-11773 GCA_041486045.1 Chitinophagaceae bacterium
CCAAAGAGTACTTGAGGGGAGTGCAAAAGTAAGGCATTTTGCCATTTTTCAGTACCGAAAACAACCTTTATCTTCGCCCCTTAATGAAGCTACTCATTAAGCAGGCCCGGGTTGTTGATCCCTCCTCTCCTTTCAACGGACAAACAGCTGATATTTTTATTGAAAACGGGATCATTACCCAGATCAGCAACAACATTTCTGCAAAAGCCGATAAAGAAATAAATATGGCCGGTCTTCATGTATCACCGGGATGGGTGGATGTATTTGCCGATTTTGCTGACCCGGGTTATGAGTTCAAAGAAACATTGGAAACAGGCGCTGCCGCTGCGGCGGCTGGTGGATATACTGATGTGCTGGTGATACCCAATACCAACCCCGTTATTCACAATAAATCCGGCATTGAATATATTATACAAAAAGGCAGATCACTGCCGGTAAATATTCATCCCATCGGTGCAGTTACTAAAAATACCGAAGGGAAAGAACTGGCAGAAATGTATGATATGAAAGCCAGCGGCGCTGTGGCCTTCAGTGATGGGATCCATAGTGTTCAATCAGCCGGTTTGCTGGTAAAAGCCCTGCAATATATAAAAGCATTTGATGGGATGATCATCCAGGTCCCCGATGACAAAACTATCAACCCGCATGGACTGATGAATGAAGGGATCATTTCCACACAACTCGGTTTGCCCGGCAAGCCGGCCATGGCAGAAGAACTGATCGTGGCAAGAGACATCAAATTAACAAGGTATGCTGAATCAAGACTTCATTTCACAGGTGTCAGCACTCAAAAATCATTAGAGTATATTAAAAGGGGAAAAGAAAGGGGAACGGCTGTAAGCTGCTCTGTTGCTCCTTATCATCTTTACTTCTGTGACGAAGACCTGCAGGGATATGATACCAACCTGAAAGTTAACCCGCCACTTCGCAGTAAAGAAAACAGGGATGCATTACAAAAAGCGATCGCTAACGGAATGATAGATTGTATTGCAACGCATCACCTGCCGCATGAAACAGACAGTAAAGTGATAGAGTTTGAAAATGCAAAATTCGGAATGATCGGCCTGGAGACTGCTTATGCTGTGCTGAATACCTGCCTCCCTGGATTAAAGCAGGATAAATGGATAGAACTTTTATCGCTGAACCCGAGGAAACTGTTTGGTCTTGAAACGATCAGTATCAAAGAAGGATGCAAAGCATCCCTTACATTATTTGAACCGGGAAAAACATGGATCGTTTCGGAAAAAGATATTCTTTCCAAATCAAAGAATTCAGCTTTTATCGGAAAGAAACTTACAGGAAAACCAATAGGTATCATAAACGGTGACAAGATCGTTTTAAGCTAACCCAACATTGATGCAAAAAAAACTTTCGCCGGCTATCAAAGGATTGATTACTGCTGCAGCAATGATTGCCGCTTTCCTGGGTATTTATTATTCAGGCAAAGATGCTGATGCAAGGCTTCAATACCTGGTTTATATTCTCTATGCACTGGGAATCGCATGGACAGTTGTTACTTATCGTCAATCCTCTTCTTTCACAGGAAAATTCGGCGATATTTTCAGCCAGGGATTTAAGTGTTTCATAGTTGTAACGCTTGCTATTGCCCTGTTTTATGGCATTTTCAATTACCAACACCCTGAATTTCGTGATGAAGCTGCAGCAACATATAAGGAACAACTGGTAAAGCAAAAAGACAAACTGCCACCAGATATAGAATCAGAAGTAGCCACTTTTAAAAAACAATACAACTTAAGACTTGTTTCAGGAGCAATTTTCGGATATTTGATAATTGGGGCCGGGGTAACCGCTGTTCTGTCGGTCCTGTTAACCAGAAGAAAATAGTTCATGGACTTATCCATCGTCATACCGCTTATAGATGAAGCAGAATCACTGCCGGAATTAACGGCATGGATCGAAAAAGTGATGAATGACAATCATTACTCTTACGAAATTATTTTCGTGGATGATGGCAGCAGTGACAATTCATGGGAAGTGATCGAACAATTAAGATCAAAGAATTCAAATGTCAAAGGCATTAAGTTTCAGCGGAACTATGGCAAGTCTGCCGGTCTTAATGAAGCCTTCAGGGCAGCAAACGGGGATATTGTGATGACTATGGACGCTGACCTGCAGGATAGCCCCGATGAAATTCCCGAAATGAGGAGAATGATAGTTGAAGACGGTTTTGACATGGTCAGCGGCTGGAAGAAGAAACGTTATGACAATACTTTCACCAAAAATATCCCTTCCAAATTTTTTAATGCCGTTACAAGAAAGGTTTCTGGTATTAAACTGCATGATTTCAACTGCGGACTCAAAGCCTACAAAAACAGAACGATAAAAGGAATTGAGGTATATGGCGAAATGCACCGCTATATTCCTGTGCTGGCCAAATGGTCAGGATTTAAAAAGATCGGCGAAAAAATAGTGGAACACAGACCCAGGAAATATGGTAAATCAAAATTTGGATGGAGAAGGTTTGTAAATGGTTTCCTTGATCTGCTTTCTATCACATTTGTGGGCAAATTCTCCAAAAGACCCATGCACTTTTTTGGATTGTGGGGAACATTGTTCTTCCTGGTTGGGTTAGGCATATCTGTTTATCTCGTTGTTTCCAAGATCATGGACAACAGTTTTACGCTTACTAACCGTCCCGGGTTTTACCTGGCGCTTACTTCCCTGATCCTTGGTATGCAGTTGTTTTTGGCGGGTTTTATCGGTGAATTGATCTCCCGTAATGCTCCGGGGCGCAACAGCTATATCATTGAAAAGAAAACCGGTTTGTGATGGCAAAAGTCATCATTATAGGGCCCGGGCATCCGTTGCGGGGCGGATTGGCAACATTCAACCAGCGGCTGGCAAAGGAGTTCATCGATACAGGAAATGATTGTTCCCTTTACTCTTTCTCCTTACAGTATCCTTCTTTCTTGTTTCCCGGTAAAACTCAATACACCGACGAACCTGCTCCGGTTAATTTGAAAATAAATTCTGTTATCAATTCCATTAATCCATTTAACTGGATAAAAACCGGCAATCGTTTAAAAAAAGAAAAGCCTGACATTATCGTTGTACGTTTCTGGCTTCCCTTCATGGGGCCAGCTTTGGGAACTATTTTAAGAAGAGTAAGAAAAAATAAGCATACGAAGATCATTTGCATTGCGGATAATATTATTCCCCATGAAAAAAGATTTGGCGACAGATCTTTTACAAAATATTTCCTGAAAAGCTGTGATGCCTTTATTACGATGAGTGAAAAAGTAATGGATGATCTGAGGCTGTTTCAAAAAACAAAACCGGCCAAACTGGTATCGCATCCCCTGTACGATAACTTCGGAGCCATCATTTCAAAAGCAGATGCCAGGGAAAAGTTAGGAGCCTGCCTGTCCGGTAGGCAGGTCGGGAGTCAGGAGTCGTTAGTCTTGTTCTTCGGTTTCATTAGAAAATATAAAGGGCTTGATTTATTGCTGGAAGCGATGGCTGATCAAAGAATTAAAAAATCAGGGATCAAACTTCTTGTTGCAGGAGAGTTTTATGAAGATGCCAAACAATACTATAACCAGATTGAGAAACTCGGTATTAAAGACCAGCTAATATTAAAAACTGATTTTATTCCCGACAGCGAAGTAAAATATTATCTCTGTGCTGCTGATGCGGTCATACAACCTTACCGGAATGCTACCCAAAGCGGCGTAACTCCCCTCGCCTATCATTTTGAAAGACCCATGATAGTTACCAATGTCGGCGGGCTTCCTTCTCTGGTTCCTGACGGAAAAGCTGGTTTGGTGGTTGAACCAACCCCTGTGGCCATAGCTGATGGCATTCTCAGATTCTATCAATTAGGTGAAAATTATTTTATTCCTCATCTTCGCAATGAGAAACAACAATACAGTTGGGCCAATATGGTCAATACAATCACTCAGTTAGCGAATGATATTCAGAAGTAAAGCACCTTTAAGAATAGGATTAGCCGGTGGCGGTACAGACGTGAGTCCTTATAGTGATCTATATGGCGGCGCCATATTAAATGCTACCATCTCCTTATACGCCAATGCCACCATTGAACCAAATGATGAGAATAAAATTATTTTTGAAGCGATTGACAGAAATGAAAGGCAGGAATTTGACTGGGAGAATGAATTGCCGATAGATGGAACACTCGACCTGCTTAAAGGAGTTTACAATCGCATTCAGAAGGATTATGATCTTAAGGAGCAGGGATTCCGTTTATCCACTTTTACAGATGCTCCTGCAGGTTCGGGCCTGGGCACTTCCTCCACCCTTGTTGTTGCCATCATCGGGGCATTTACTGAAATGCTTCGCCTGCCACTGGGTGAATATGATATGGCTCATTACGCTTATGATATTGAAAGAAAGGATCTGAACCTGGCCGGGGGCAAACAAGACCAGTATGCTGCCACATTCGGCGGAGTAAATTTTATGGAATTTTATGCAGACGACAAAGTGATCGTGAACCCGCTCCGGGTAAAACAGCAGCACTTGTTTGAACTGGAAAATAATTTAGTGCTCTACTACACTGCCACTACACGTGAATCAGCGGGGATTATTCAAAAACAAAGTAAAAATGTAACGGACAATAAAGAAAAATCGATCGAAGCGATGCACCAGTTGAAACAACAGGCTTTGCGGATGAAAGAAGCATTATTGAAAGGCAGACTGAATGAAATTGGTGAGATACTGGATTATGGCTTTAAGCAAAAAAGACAAATGGCTGAAGGCATCAGCAACCCCTTAATGGAAGATATATATGATACAGCCAAAAAAGCCGGGGCAACAGGCGGAAAAATTTCCGGCGCCGGCGGCGGTGGTTTTATGATCTTTTATTGCCCCGGCAATGCAAAATATACAGTGATGCAGCGGTTGGAAAAATTCGGGGGATATAGCCGGAATTACCAGTTTGTCGAACACGGACTTAAGACATGGACTATATGAGTTTTTTTTATTTTAAATAAGAAATAAGGAACAGAAAAATAAGGAATAAGAAAGTTTTGGGCCCCACTTTCTTATTCTTTATTCCTTATTTCTTATTTCTTATTCTTAATAATATGGAAAAGATCAAGACTATTATTCAAGCATCCATCGAAACCAAGCAACATGTTTTGCAAAATGAAGAATTGCTGAAAACAATTTGCGAAGTCGTTAAGGTAATTGCAGCCGCATTTAAAAATGGTAACCGGGTTTATTTTTGCGGCAATGGAGGCAGCGCTGCGGATGCACAACACCTGGCAGCTGAGTTCTCCGGTCGTTTTTATACGGACAGGAAAGCCTTGCCTGCCGAAGCATTGCATTGTAATACTTCTTACCTGACAGCCGTTGCTAATGATTATGGATATGATGTTGTTTATTCCAGGATGATCGATGGCATCGGGCAAAGCGGAGATATATTGGTCGGCCTTTCCACTTCAGGCAATTCTGCTAATATTATCAGGGCTTTTGAAACGGCCCGGGAAAAAGGCATCAGCACTGTTGCTTTTACAGGACTTACGGGCGGGCAAATGAGATCTTTAAGTGACTATCTTATTAATATCCCATCAACCGATACGCCAAGGATACAGGAATGTCATATCACCGTGGGACATATCATTTGTCAATTGGTCGAAGAAAAAATATTTGCCCCCATCCCCTAAAGGGGAGTGAGAAAATTCTCTCAAATTGATGGAAGAAATTCAAAATCATAATGACTCTTCGAAGGCCCCCTTTAGGGGGTTTGGGGGCATCAATGAAGCAATAATATTAGCAGGAGGTCTCGGTACAAGATTGAAAGATACAGTACCCGATCTTCCAAAATGTATGGCCCCCGTTGCAGGCAGGCCATTTCTTTTCTATGTCATCAATTATTTGCGCAGCCAGGGAATTGAAAAATTTATTTTTTCAACCGGTTACATGCATGAGATCATTGAAGCGTATTTAAATACTCAATTCTCAACGCTCAACTTTGAATGTTCGGTTGAGAAAGAACCACTGGGAACGGGTGGCGCCATTCAGCTTGCTCTTAGTAAAGCAACGGGGCAGGACCTGGTCATTGCCAATGGAGATACATTGTACCGGGTTGATCTTCATAAAGCTTCGATGTTTCATAAGCAGCAACAGGCTGAATGTACGATGCTGCTGAAACCAATGATAAATTTTGACCGTTATGGGGTTGTAGAAACAAATGCTGATAACCTGGTAAATAGTTTTAAAGAAAAGCAATATTATCAGCAAGGGAATATCAACGGGGGCATCTACCTGCTGAATAAAGACAAATTTCTTGATGAAGAGTTCCCGTCAAAATTCTCTTTTGAAAAAGATTATCTTGAAAAATTCTGCAAAATGCGGCGAATATATGGCCAGGTGCAGGATGAATATTTTATTGACATCGGGGTACCCGGGGACTACAACCGGGCAAAGAAAGAATTAATGCAAGCACCCCCTGACCTGAAAGCAATTGACAAAAGCTGGACCCTTTTTGTTGACAGGGATGGTGTGATCAACTATGAAAAAAAAGAAGACTATATCCTTAATTGGGGGGAATTTCGTTTCTATGATGGCGTTAAAGAAGCCTTTCGGCAGCTCAGCAAAAAATTTGGGAAGATCATCATCGTAAGCAACCAGCGGGGGCTTGGCAAAGGGCTGATGACAGAAGCTGACCTTTTGGATATTCATCAGAATATGAATAATGAGTTACAAACTGCCGGAGGTCATATCGACGGAATTTATTACTGCAGCAGCACCGATAACAGGCACCCGGACCGAAAACCAAACCCGGGGATGGCTTTTCATGCAAAAAAAGATCTTCCGGGTATTGACCTTTCCAAATCCATTATTGCCGGTAATAAACTCTCCGATATGCTTTTTGGAAGAAATGCAGGTATGTATTCAGTCTTCATTGCCTCAACAAACCCGGAAACGCCATTTCCCCACCCTGATATTGACATCCGGTTTGACTCATTGGCCGATTTTGTCAAAGCCCTGCCTGCCGGCAGGTAGGTTTAACATCCTTCACAAAATTTTACAACCCTTTTGGCGTTATTTTCATCTGTCGTAAGTTGTAACTTAGCCTATAATTCAAATACAATCCTGGTGAAAAAGAACCTGCCCAAATTATTTTTATTCCTTTTTATTTTAGCATCCTTGTCTTATCCGGCCTTGTCACAAAAAATTACAGGCGCCGATATGAAAAAACTGAGGGCCAAGGAAGATACCCTTGCAGATTATTCTTATTTCCTGAATACTGACAGTCTTACCGAAGACAGGATGATATCCGACAGCATATTCACCCGGACCCTGGTAAGAGCCCTGCAGGTAAAGAATTCTTTCTATTATCCTTTTGATTCTGTGATGGGCATTTCAAAATTATATGCTCCCGATACATCTTTCCGGATATTCACCTGGCAGATCGTTTTCGATGATTACTATTCAAGACAAAAGGGAGCCATACAACTACGTACAACTGATGGTTCATTAAAACTTTTTCCCCTCAGGGACGTATCAGAATTTACCGGTAACCCGGAAGATTCTGTCAGAACAAGATTGAACTGGATCGGCGCCGTTTATTATAACATCATCAAAAATCAATACAAAAATAAAAGCTATTATACCTTGTTCGGATTTGATAATAACAGCGCCCAGAGTAGTATGAAGTGGATGGATGTACTCACATTTAATGAAAAAAATGAACCTGTTTTCGGCGGCCCTTACTTCAGTTATGAAAAAGACAGCATACCTAAGAAACCGAAATACAGGTTTGGGATTGAATTTAAAAAAGATACCAGGGTATTGGTTAATTATATCCCGGACATGGACATGATACTCGTTGATCATCTCATTTCTGAAACGGATCAACCCGAATTAGCGTGGACCTATGTACCTGACGGGGACCAGGAAGGTTTTAAATGGGAAAATGGCAAATGGATGCATATGGACAAAGTCTTTACTTATAAATTACAGGATGGACAGGCGCCGGTCGGCGATCCTTTACTGGACTCAAAAGGAAACAAAGACGAAAAGAAACTCCAGGAAAAAACAGATAAGAATAAAACCAAAGACAACGAAAAGACTCCGGTTAATTACGATAATTAAGTTTCCTGCATCCCTCCTTCTCTTTCTCTCTGCATTAGTTACTTCGTACTTCGAAGGCCTGAAAAGACTTAGCCCGTTTATAAGTACAAGCAAAGGCCGAATCAGTATCTTTATGGCCGATGAAGAATGTTACGACTAACATACGGCCGCCTTCCGGTTTTTCACTGGGATTTAAAGAATTATGGCAGTATCGTGAGTTGTTCTACTTCTTTACCTGGCGTGACGTCAAAGTCAGGTACAAGCAAACCTACCTCGGAGTGTTGTGGGCATTGCTTCAGCCCCTGGGCATGATGCTGATCTTTACTTTTATTTTTTCCCGGACATTAAAGATTGAAACCGGCGCAATTCCCTACCCTGTTTTTGTTTTGTCGGGTCTGATCCTCTGGGGGCTTTTCAACAACTCCGTTTCTCATGCCGCTGAAAGCATGATCCAGAATGCCAACATCATCAAAAAAATATATTTTCCCCGGCTCATTATTCCCTGCTCGGCTATTCTCGTCGCCCTGTTCGATTTCCTGATGGCACTTTTAGTTTTTATTATTCTTTGTATCTGGTATAAACAACCTGTTGCCTGGAATGCTTTATTTTATTTCCCTGCTGGTATTCTCTTAACACTGTTTGCCGCTTTTGGCGCCGGGACTTTTTTTGCAGCCCTGAACATTAAGTACAGGGATTTCCGGTATGTTGTCCCATTCCTGCTGCAGGTTTTATTTTTTTCATCACAGGTCATCTATCCTTTGCAATTAATAAATCGATCATACCTGAAATATATTTTAGCTGTCAATCCGCTGAATGGAGCCATTGAATTATTCCGGGCCCCGCTAACAGGATCGCCGCCTGATATGAATATCATCCTGATCAGTTCAGCCACTGCTTTGTTGCTGGCAGCCATTGGATTATTTTATTTCCGAAAAACAGAAAATTATTTTGCTGATATAGCCTGATGTCTTCTATAATTGAAATACGGAGTTTGGGCAAGAAGTATAAGCTGGCAGAAGTGCAGCGTTACCTTGCATTAAGGGATCTTCTCAGCAATGCAGGCAGGCAGCTATTTAATAAAAAGCAAAAACCAAAAGAATTCTGGGCCCTGCATGATATTGATCTCGACATTCAGCCAGGAGACAGAGTTGGCATTATTGGAAGAAACGGCGCCGGCAAAACCACCCTGCTTAAAATTCTCAGTAAGATCACTCCCCCAACGACCGGAAACATAAAACTGCATGGAAGAATTGCGAGCCTGCTGGAAGTCGGCACAGGTTTTCATCCTGAACTGACCGGCAGGGAAAATATTTTCCTGAACGGAGCCATCTTAGGATTAAGTAAAAAAGAAATTCAGCAAAAACTGGATGAGATAATCGATTTCAGCGGCGTGGAGAATTTTATTGATATGCCACTCAAGCATTACAGCAGCGGCATGCAGTTGCGGCTTGCTTTTTCAGTAGCAGCTCATTTGGAACCTGAAATATTATTGATTGATGAAGTGCTGGCGGTAGGTGATTTTGAATTTCAGAAAAAATGTTTGGGGAAAATGGAAGAAGTCAGTAAAAAAGATGGAAGAACAATTTTATTTGTAAGCCATGATCTAAGCGCCATTTCCACGCTGACGGAGAAATGTCTTTTATTAGACAAAGGTGCAATGATCAGTTTTGACAAAACCAAAAAGATAATTGACCGCTATGCTGGATTGATGGCATTAAATAAAGAATTTATCTCGGAGCCGGTTGATAATGCTCCGGCCATTACCAGGGTTGAACTGAAAACCTCAGAAAACAACAACTTACAGGCTCATGGCAAGCCGTTATCCATTTTATTTGAAATTACCATGCCTTTTGAAAATTATCCGAATCTTGCATTATCATTCCAGGTTTTCAATCATTTAAACCAACCGGTTTTATTTAACTGGATATTTGATTACGAAAAAAATATCTGCAGAAAAAAAGGTAAAAATTATTTACGGTTTACTTATGAAGAACTCCGGCTTTACAAAGGAAGCTATTTTATCAGAGTCCATTTAGCAGAAACAAAAGCAAGAAAAAAATTTCAACAAATTGATTGTTGCTATTTTACGGTTGAAATGATCAACTTAAAAGAACCTGAATGGGGTTGGAGTGAGGCTGTTTGCCAGTTCCTGGATGAGGGGAAATGGGAGTATGAATAATTTGTTCAACATTACGATGAATAAAACTGCCTATACTAAACATTATTTTGAAGAATTTTCACAAAGTTCAACCATATCAGCCGGGGAAACTATCCCCGCAATAAAAGAACTTATTGAACCAACATCTGTAGTAGATATTGGCTGCGGACTTGGCGCCTGGCTGAGCGTATGGCAAAAAAACGGGGTAAAAATTATTTTAGGAGTGGATGGTGATTATGTTGATACAAACCAGTTGTTGATCAGCAAAGAATGTTTTCTTGCCGCAGACCTGGAAGAAGAACTGCGACTTCCTGAAAAATATGACCTGGTCATGTCACTGGAGGTAGCGGAACACATAAACATGGAATCTGCTGAGACTTTTATACAATCATTATGTAATGCCGGAAATATCGTTTTATTTTCCGCCGCTATTCCACACCAGGAAGGCGTGCAACATGTCAACGAACAATACCCTGATTATTGGATTAACTTATTCAGGAAACACAATTTTTTCCCCTATGACTGGCTCCGGGAGAAAATATGGAATAACACTAAAATAAATTGTTGTTACAGGCAAAATATTTTATTTTTTGTCAATGATAAATACAAAGAAAACTACCCTTTAATAACCAAAGAATCCAGGAAGGTTTTACCGGTAATACACCCGGAGCATTATGAATACAAGCAAAGGGAATTAACGGCTTACAGGAATATCTTAAGAACACCATTTCGTGCAAACCTTTATTTCATCAAGAAATTCGCTAAATTTCTGCTTGCTAAAGTTGGGCTATGGAAATAAAAATTGACCCGGTATTAACAGATATTCATAAAATTAATAAACGAAGTACGTCTTATCTTGTTTACCGTTTTCTTTTCAAAGACCTGAAACAGGCCATAACAAAATATGCTACTGGTAAAGTAATAGATATTGGTTGTGGAAATAAACCTTACGAAAAATTATTCCATGGCAAAATAACAAACTACACCGGTTGCGATATAAGCCAGAACAAATTGAATACGGTGGATATTATTTGCAACGTAACCAACATTCCCCTGCCTGCTGAATCTTTTGACACCGTATTTTGTACACAGGTCATTGAACATGTAGCAGATCATGAACAGTTATTAAACGAATCTTACAGGCTTCTTAAACCCGGAGGCCATATTATTCTTTCATGCCCGCTTTACTGGCCTATTCATGGTGAACCGCACGATTTTTTCAGATTTACAAAATTCGGACTGGAATATCTTTTACTCAAAAAAGGATTTTCAATACTGGAAATGATTTCAAACGGAGGTGCCTGGGCTACAGCGGGCCAGGCAATTGCTCATGGTTTTGAGTTTTCCAGATCAAAATCTCTGAGATTAAGAGTAATGAGGTTTTTCTTTTATCGGCTCAGATTTATTTCGTTAATAAATACTTTTTTTGAATGGGCAGACGAAAAGGACTTTAATGATACCAATACAATAAATTACGTAGTGGTTGCAAAAAAAACAATCTTGTAACCAACTTTTATTTGAATCATCATTATTATTATGCAAACATTTTGCACC
>JBGPKR010000107.1:0-11693 GCA_041486045.1 Chitinophagaceae bacterium
AGACCAGGCCATCTTTGAAATGGCCAGTTCTGGTTTTGAAAGTACTGTCCGCCTGGCCAAAAGTCACCCGTCCATGTGGGTTCCTATCTTTATACAGAATAAAGACAGTGTGCTGGATGTCTTAAAAGAACATATTGCACAGTTGTTACGGTTTAAGGAAAGTATAGAGAAAGATGACCACGAATATTTAATGAGGTTGATTGAGGATGCGAATAAGATCAGGAGGATATTAAAGTAAGTTTATGAAAAGGTTTTTTATACTAGTGATCATTTTTTGGCATGTAAAAAACATTTCGGCTCAGTTTCCTTTAACTGATTGTATTTATTATACATTCAATCACATGGATAGCCTGGCCAAAGCCGGAAAGAATGTTTTCGAAGAATGGAGAACCTGTGTGCTGGAAAAACAAATCCCTGACTTTACGGCTGCAACAATTTCAGGTGATACGATCGAAATGAATAAATTAAACGGCAAGGTGGTTGTAATGAATTTTTGGTCTATTAATTGCCGCCCCTGTATAGCTGAAATGCCGGGAATGAATAAATTAGTTAAAGATTATAAAGAGAGAAACGTTGTGTTTCTTGCCATAACATGGGAATCAGTCAACCGGGTTAAGAAAGACTTTCTGTCAAGGTATAAATTTGATTTTGTGATTGTGACGGAT
This sequence comes from Chitinophagaceae bacterium, assembly GCA_041486045.1. Taxonomy (GTDB): domain Bacteria; phylum Bacteroidota; class Bacteroidia; order Chitinophagales; family Chitinophagaceae; genus JJ008. Next base: position 666 of record JBGPKR010000107.1, read on the forward strand.
GCACTGCATATCATTGATGAAATTGCCGCTTCTGGATATCCGACAACATATATTATTGATAAAAAAGGGATTATTAAAGAGGCATGGAATGGCGGAAGTACAGGTGATAAAGCAGGAGAAGAATATTATCAGAAAACAAAGCAAATTATTGACCGCCTGTTAAAAGCTGAATAAAGGACAAAACCCTGATGTGTCCTGCCGTGACGGGAACGGACGATGATAATAATACAGGTGATGGCAACCCACCTTCGCTATCCCGATAACTATCGGGACGGTGGGCAGGCAATAAAAATTTATCTTTACAAATATGCAGGCAACAGAACAGCCAACAAAAGAAACTATTCAGGCAACCTGGGCAAAACGTCCTCTTATCATCAGCGGGCCATGCAGTGCGGAGACGGAAGAGCAGGTATTGCAAACCGCTCAGCGATTGGCTGCCACCGGGAGAGTGGATATGCTCAGGGCAGGCATCTGGAAACCCAGGACCAAACCCGGTATGTTTGAAGGGGTCGGCGCCGATGGTTTGCCATGGTTGCAGCAGGCAAAGAAATTAACCGGATTACCGGTAACCGTGGAAGTAGCAACAGCCAAACAAGTCGAGGATGCATTGAAGTTTGAAATAGATGTTTTTTGGATAGGTGCAAGAACAACTGTCAATCCATTTAGTGTACAGGAACTGGCTGATGCATTGCGGGGAACCAATGTGCCGGTGCTGATTAAGAATCCGATCAATCCTGACCTGGAATTGTGGACCGGGGCGGTTGAAAGAATTGCAAGGGCAGGGGTGAAACAGATCGGTTTGATACATCGTGGGTTTTCTTCGTATGGCAATACCGAATACCGCAATGCTCCCATGTGGCACCTGGCGATTGAAATGAAACTGAAACATCCGCATATGCTGATGATAAATGACCCGTCGCATATTTGCGGCCGCCGGGATATTTTATTAGAAGTAGCTCAAAAAGCTATCGACCTTGACTATGACGGGTTGATGATTGAAAGTCATATAGACCCCGACAATGCATGGAGCGATGCGAAGCAGCAGGTGACACCGGAACGGTTAAAAGAAATGCTGGATGCCATCATCTGGCGGAAAGAAGACATTAACTCTGATGAGTATCATGCGGCTTTGGAAAAGTTGCGCCAGCAGATAAATCATTTAGATGATGAACTGATGCAGATACTGGGTCAGCGGATGAAAACGGCTGAGCAAATTGGTAAATACAAAAGGGAAAACAACATTACTATTTTACAAACCAGCCGCTGGAATGAAATTATTGAACGGGCTTTTATGAAAGGGGATAAACTCGGGTTAAGCAAAGAGTTTATCACGAAGTATTTTGATGCGGTGCATATGGAGAGTATCAACCATCAGAAAAAGATTATGGACGGCCCCCGGTCCCCCGAAGGGGGAACTTAGGTCTATGTTTCTTTTTTTAGTAGAAATTTTTTAAAGCAGTTAGTTTTTTTATGAAGCCGGCACCTGTACTACTATCATCGTTCCTTGCGTCGCACACTTCAACTGAAGTAACACAGATGAGCTTTTTAAACAGCGGTTATTATTATTTGATTGGACAGTTACAGAAGACAGAATAAATTGAAACAAAATTTTTAAACTCCCCTTTAGGGGATGGGGGTATGAAAAAATTAACTTACAAATTTTCCAATTCTTCCACCGATTATTACCTGGCTAATGGTATCAGTCATCTTAAAAAGATAACTGACCCTAAAGCCACTGTGTTAATTACAGATGAGAACGTTTACAATGCCCATACTAAACGATTTAAGGGCTGGAATACGATTGTTCTGAAACCCGGTGAAGAATATAAAGTGCAGGCAACGGTGGATGCCCTGATTGAAAAACTGATTGAAATGGAAGCTGACCGGAAAACAACATTGGTTGGCGTTGGCGGAGGAGTGATTACGGACATTTCAGGTTACGTGGCTTCTGTTTATATGCGGGGTTTGCGGTTTGGATTTGTACCAACATCTGTTTTATCATTGGTTGATGCTTCGATAGGCGGAAAGAATGGGATTGATATCGGAATATATAAAAACATGGTCGGCCTTATCCGTCAGCCGGCATTTATCCTGCATGATATGATTTTCCTGAACTCATTACCGCAGGTGGAATGGGAAAATGGTTTTGCCGAGATAATCAAACATGCCTGCATAAAAGATGCGGCGATGTTTGCTGAACTGGAAAAGAATTCATTGAAGAATTACCAGGGAAGACAAAAATCAATTTGTGAGTTGATCCAACGGAATGTTGTCATTAAAACCAAAGTGGTGCAGAAAGATGAATTTGAAAAAGGGGAAAGAAGATTGCTGAATTTCGGGCACACGATCGGCCATGCCTTAGAAACACAATACGAGCTGTTGCATGGGCAGGCTATTTCCATTGGTATGACCTATGCCTGTCATATTTCAGAACAATTAACAGGTTTCAAACAAACAGGCAGAGTTGTAAGTGTGTTAGAGAAATACAATCTTCCAACTTATGCATCGTTCAACAAACAAAAAGTATTTGATGTGCTGAAGATGGATAAGAAACGGGAAAGAAAGGAAATGAATTATGTGTTGCTGGAAAGAATTGGGAAGGGAGTAGTGAAGTCTATTTCATTAAAACAGTTAGAAAGGATCATTCAAGACCTATATTAGTGAAGGTTACAATACATCCATCTCCATTAAAAGGAATCGTCAAGGCTCCGGCTTCCAAGAGTTCCATGCAAAGGGCCCTGGCGGCATCGCTATTGCGAAAAGGAGAAACAGTCATTCATAACCCCGGGCATTCTAATGATGATAAGGCTGCGATTGAAATTATTAAGGCATTAGATGCAGAAATTGTTGTGGCTAAAGATAAACTGGTTGTGAATAGTGAAGGGTTCCCGCTCACCTCTCACCACTCACCATTCAGCATTAATTGTGGCGAGTCAGGATTAAGCATGCGGATGTTTACTCCCTTGGCAGCATTAAACGATAATGAGATTACTATAAATGGTTCCGGTAGCTTAGTAACAAGGCCAATGGAATTTTTTGATGAAGTGCTTCCCCAGTTGGGGGTAACAGTTAAGTCAAATAACGGCAGACTTCCCCTGGTTATTAAAGGCCCTTTGAAACCAAAGAATATTGAGATCGATGGCTCTATGAGTTCACAATTTTTGACAGGTTTACTGATGGCTTATGCTGCAGCAAACACAAAGGGTGTTTCCATCAAAGTAAGCAACCTGAAAAGTAAACTTTACATTGATTTGACATTGGATGTAATGAAACAGTTTGGAATGAAAGTGCCCGGGAATAAAAATTATGAAGAGTTCTGCTTTGGCGAAACGCCCAATACCCAATTAACCAATAAACCAATTAACTACATCGTAGAAAGCGATTGGAGCGGGGGCGCATTTCTTCTTGTTGCAGGAGCCATTGCAGGGCCGGTTACAGTAAGGGGATTGGATCTAACTTCATCACAGGCAGATAAAGCCATAATAGATGCGTTGACTTTGGCCAATGCAAGTATCGCTATCGAAGCAAAGGGAATTAAAATTCATCCTGCTGAGATGAATGCATTTGATTTTGATGCGACAGATTGTCCCGATCTGTTTCCCCCGCTTGTTGCCCTTGCTGCTTATTGCAAAGGCGAAACAACAATAAAAGGTGTAAGCAGGTTGGTATATAAAGAAAGTAACCGGGCTTTGACATTACAGGAAGAGTTTGGAAAAATGGGAGTAAACATTGAATTGAAAGATGATGTGATGATAATACATGGCGGTAAAGGAGTAAAAGGCGCTAAAGTGCAATCCCATCATGACCATCGTATTGCTATGGCATGTGCCGTAGCAGCATTAAAAGCAGATGGTGAAACTATAATTGAGGAAGCCGGGGCGGTTAAGAAATCTTATCCTGATTTTTACAATGACTTAAAATTGCTGGGGGCATCAGTATCTTTACCATATCAACAATTCAATTTATAAAACTTGAATTCATTCGGCCGTATATTCCGTGTTTCCATTTTTGGTGAATCGCATGGCGAATCAGTTGGTATTGTCATTGATGGATGCCCGGCCGGTTTATCATTAACAGTTGAGGATTTTCTTCCCGAGCTCGAAAGAAGAAAAGGGGGTACCCAAAAAGGAACCACACCCAGACAGGAAGAAGACCTGCCCATTTTTAAAAGTGGCATTTTCAATAATAAAACCACCGGGGCGCCGATCACAATTTTATTTGAGAATAAAAATATCCGCAGTGCCGATTATGAACGGCAAAGGGATGTGCCCCGCCCGGGTCATGCAGACTTTGTGGCAAAGGCAAAGGCGGGGGGTTTTGAAGATTACCGGGGCAGCGGACATTTCAGCGGAAGATTGACTGTTGCGTTAGTTGCTGCAGGGGTTGTTGCAAAGAAGTTGTTGAACCTCATCCCCGGCCCTTCTCCACAAGTGGAGAAGGGAGTCTTCGTAGCATCTAAAATCCTGGAAATAGGCGGCGAAACTGATCTGGATAAAGGCCTGCAAAAAGCAATTGACAACAAAGATTCGATTGGAGGTATTATTGAATGCCGGGTCAATGGATTGCCGGTTGCTTTGGGAGAACCATTCTTTGATTCAGTTGAATCTTTACTAAGTCACTTTGTATTTGCCATCCCTGCTGTTCGTGGTATTGAATTCGGAACCGGTTTTGCTGCAGCAAAAATGTTTGGCAGCCGGCATAATGATGCGATTGAAAATATGCAGGGCAAAACAACCACTAATCATGCCGGTGGAGTAGTGGGTGGATTGACGAATGGAAATGAATTGGTATTCAGGATCGCCATCAAACCAACATCTTCTACACCAAAAGAGCAAACCACGCTCAACTGGGAAACAGGAAAAGTGGAAACCGTTTCTGTTAAAGGCCGTCATGACCTTTGTATTGCCCTGAGAGTGCCCGTAATTCTAGAAGCTGTTACTGCCATTGTATTGGCTGACCTTCTTTTATTGGAACAAAGAATCAAAAGAGTACTATAATGCCCACTATTTATCATGTAACGACTAGGGAAGACTGGAATGTTGCGAAGCAAAAAGGATATTATGAGCATCCTTCATTGAAAGATGAGGGTTTTATCCATTGCAGCCACGAACATCAGCTCGCCGGCGTGCTGGAGAGATATTTTGCCGGTAAGACCGGACTGGTAAGACTGGTCATTGATACTGACAAACTCAGCAGCAAATTTGTTTTTGACTGGTCCCCTTCTTTGGCCGATACGTTTCCTCATGTTTACGGGCCGATTAATGTTCAGGCCGTAGTAGAAGTAATTCCTTTCTGACCTGCCGGCTTTTCATATCTTCTACCATCAATCTTTATTTTTTTATTCTTTGACCATGAATTTAATTTAATGACTTCTTCAGTTTCTTAAAATCAATGTCCAGTATTTCAAACTTTGTTCCATTTACAAGGAAGAAATGCCACCATTCCGTATCCAACGCCTTAAACCCATATTTCTCCATCGTTGATCTTAATAGGCCACGGTTCTGCAAAATTTCTTCGGGCAGATTGGTAAATGTCTGGTGGGCGGTATCTGTAAAATTATCAAACCCGGTCCCCATATTCAGTTCCTTGCCTGTTTTCAAATTGAGGATGGTCAGGTCGACAGCAATGCCCCGGTTATGCCCGCTGCCTTTTGAGGGGTTGGCAACATATCGTTCATCATGCACCAGTTCCCAAAACTTTACCGTGACTGAATAAGGCCGGTAAGCATCGAAGATCTTTAATCCCAAACCATCTTCATTTAATTCCTGTTGTACTTTTTGCAAGGCTTCAGCTGCCGGCAGACGCATAAAAGTGATCGTAGTTTTTTCGGGATACATCAACCGGTGCATAAAATTATTTGTAGTGGCATAGCGCAGGTCATATACAATCCCGGGTATAAAGGTTTTTAACTCTACCATTCTCTTTGTTGAATCCTTTTTCACCTGTGCCCTGTAACTATCCATTTTGTCTGTTACGGGCGGTCGAACAAAGCCGGAATCCTGCGCATTTGCAAGCAGGAACAGGGATGTTGAAAAAATAAACAGCAATGACAGCTGAATGTAGAAACGTTTTCTTATTTTGTTAAGCATATCCAACTGGTTCTGTGCAGGTAAATTAGTTTAAAAAACGGATATTGCTGCGTATTGCGGAGCTTTTGCGAAGCAGTACTCTTTGCCACTACCACACTTATGAGGACAAAAGATTTTTTGTGTTATTCTGGTATCAGCATGATCTGCCTGTTTGTTTTTACGGCCTGTAATAATAAGGGCAAACAAACCGGCGATACTATTGCCAGCACCCCGGAGGATTTGCAGCAAAAAACGAAAGGCATTATCAGGAATTCAATAGAGCTGGCTATACATAATCATGGCAGGCTGGAAGATTCAACTATATTATTAAGCCAGGCAAGAGTTGCAAAATTGATATATGAAAAAAATGACTTTACACCCATCTGGTGTGGTAAAGAACAATGGCTCTCTCCCGGGGATTCTTTATATTATTTTATTGAAAAAGCAAAACTATTTGGCTTATTTCCGGATGATTATCATATTATGGAATTAAGGACCATCCGGGAGAAATTTACTAACGACAGCGCTGCAAAATCAGACAGAAAAGATGCAGCGCTATGGGCCGGGGCAGATATGATGCTGACGGATGCATTTGTACGGATAATAAAAGATATAAAACTGGGGCGGCTTCCGCAGGACAGTGTTACACTCAGGAAGGATTCAGTATTAAGTGATGAATTTTACCGGCTGCAATTTGACGCATTGCAACAAGCCGGGTCGGTTACACATGCTGTACAATCACTTGAGCCGAAACAAAGAGGATACAGGTTATTAAAGAAAGGCATACAAAAATTCCTGGACAGCGCCAATTACCGGGAGTTTACGATTGTACCTTCTCCCGGGAAAGATGCGGGTCAATTTAAAAAATCATTGCAGAGACGTTTGTACGAAGAAGGTTTCATTGGATCAGACAGTATATCCGCTGATTCAATGCAATTGGCACAGGCGATTAAAAAATTTCAGCAAAGAAAAGGTATTGCAGTGGATGGCAAGGCGGGTGAAGGCACTATCCGTATGCTGAATAGTAATGACCGGGAGAAATATATCCGGGTTGCCATCAGCATGGATAAGTATAAAATGTTGCCTGAAATAATGCCATCTAAATATATTTGGGTAAACCTGCCCAGCTACCAGATGCAGCTAATAGAGGGGGATTCAGTAAAGATTACATCAAAAATAATCTGTGGCAAGCCTAAAACAAGAACACCGCTGCTTACCAGCGCTATTAATGAATTAATAACCTATCCTCAATGGGTGCCGCCGCCCAGTATTATTATGAAAGAAATCTTACCGGCGGTCAAAAAGAATCCCGGCTACCTCGCCAGAAAGGGATTTAGCCTGTTGGATTCAAAAGGGGAAGAAGTGGATCCCTTCTCTGTGGATTGGTCAAAGTACAGTAAGGTCATACCATACAGGGTTGTACAGGGTAGCGGCGATGCCAACGCCCTGGGCATATTGAAATTTGTGTTCAGCAACAAATATTCCGTTTACCTGCATGACACGAATCAACGGTACCTGTTTGGGCAAACCATGCGGTCATTAAGTCACGGTTGCGTAAGGGTGCAGGAATGGGAAAAACTGGCTTTTTATATCCTGAGGAATGACAGTATGAATACCGGTGGAGGCGTTTATTCAAAAGCCGATTCTATGCGGAACTGGCTGCAAAAAAAACAGAAACACAGCATTGCCATAAGGAATAAAATACCCGTTTTTATCAGGTATATCACCTGTGAAGGGAAAGACGGCGGGATTGTTTTTTATGATGATATTTACGGGGATGACAGAATGCTGAGAGAAAAGTATTTTGCCAATAAATAGCAGATTGGGGCGTCCCGGAGATGCCAGCAAGCGGCAGAACGGTTTTTTGGGGAAAAATCGGCCTATCCAATATGGTGAATATGAAGGAAATAATTTATTTTCGGATATTGAACTTACCAGTTATTTTTGTTCAGTTTTCTAACCAAACTATCTCTTTATGAAGAAGATGCTCTCCGTATTGTTTGCGGTATATATGATTATTCCTGTTTCCTATGGACAAAAAGAAAATTACATAAGACCAAAAGCTATTGGCGTAAGTTTCTTTTTGAATGATTTTGTCACCCCAAACAGGATACGAACCGGCTCACTCAGCCAGGTGATAAGTGATAAAAAATTTGCAAGGATGAGGGAAATGTCCCCTGGTCTCGCACTTCATTATTTTAAGGGTATATCAAATCACGTTGATTTTGCCGCCAGCATCGGAGGGTCTTTTGTCAATTACCCCATGCCCAACAAAACTTTTTTCAATGATAATTTCCTGCTGGAAGGCAGCGCAACCGTAAACCTGAAAATGACTACAGAAAAATACTGGGTTCAGCCATACATTATTGCCGGTATCGGGGGGCATAAATACAAGACTTTCTATGGTGCTTTTTTACCGGTAGGCCTGGGCATAAAAGTGAATTTCTGGGATGAGGTTCATCTTTTCTTAACATCAACATATCGTGTTCCTGTTACTCTTGAAACGTCCAACTATCATTTACAGCATAGTTTTGGTATTGCAGGAGTATTGAAGAAGAAAGCGCCAAAAGTACCGCCTGTATTAGACCGGGATAAGGACGGCGTTCCTGATAATATTGATGCTTGTCCCGATGACCCCGGACCTCCTGAATTACATGGTTGCCCGGACAGAGATGGAGATGGCATTCTCGATAAAGATGATAACTGCCCGGATGTAAAAGGCCTTGCCCGTTACAAGGGTTGCCCGATCCCTGATACAGATGGCGATGGCATCAATGATGAAGAAGACAAGTGTCCGACTGTTCCGGGGCTTGCCCGCTACCAGGGCTGCCCGATACCGGATACAGATGGTGATGGTGTGAATGATGAAGAAGACAGGTGCATTACTATTCCTGGCCCGAAAGAAAACTTTGGTTGTCCTATTATTCCACCAGAAGTAAAGAAAAGAGTAGATATGGCGGCTAAGAATATCCTTTTTGTTACGGGTAGCGCCAAATTGCAGGCTTCATCATTCAAAGGATTGAATGATGTTGTTAAGATCATGAAGGAAAATCCCGAAATGCTACTGGCCATTGATGGCCATACCGATTGGGTGGGCAGCGATGAATATAATCAAAAGCTCAGCGACAACCGTGCTGCTTCCGTTAAAAATTACCTGGTTAGTAAAGGTATTAATGAAAGCCGTATAACCTCTACCGGCCATGGCGAAACCATGCCAATAGCTGATAATAAAACAGCTGCCGGCCGTCAGAAGAACCGCCGTTCAGAAATGACGCTCAGTTATTATAAATAAGCGAACAACTTATAAATGAAATGTCCCGATGCTTTGATCGGGACATTTTTTTTGCCAAAAAATAAGTTTCAAAATTTCACATACCGTTTGGTAAGCTGCTTATCAATTCCTTTCTGCCTGGCCTTTTTAGCCTGTCTTCTCAAAATGAATTCAAACACACTCATCCATCCGGGAAGGTTACTTTCACTGATGTCAAACAGCCAGGCAAGAGCCAGTTTGTCTTTTGGAAAACCGTTAGGCTTGCATAATCCATCAGCAGCCAGTCCATATCCTATCTGCAATGATTGCTCAAAACCGCGGCTGGCCGGTTTTAATTTAACCCTGAACTTACAGGGCTTACCGCTACGATTGCGGAACAAATGGTTGGTATTGGGTTCTGCCGTAGCCGATTGGCCCTGTTGCAGTTTATGAATTGTTTTTCCCAGTTGCACCTGCACTTCTCCATCGAGACATTCAAAACTTTCTGAATAAGTTTTATGATAATGCAATCCCACACCGCCACCATCGGCGAGTTCTACTTCCACCAGGGTGCATTCGCCGTTGGTATCCGCATGGGTTTTCAAAAATATTACCTGGTCTTTTTGAATCGGGTTGTAGATTTTTCTTTCCATGATGGAAATAATTACGGAAGAATAAAGATAAATGGATTTTAATGCTGTTGTAAATGACTGTAATGGCGTGCAACATTGGCTGAGTTTTATTTTATCCACAGCCATTATTAAGAATAGGTTAAACCATTATTTTCCGCCATTTTCCCCTACCTTTGCGCCTCCAAAATATAAAGGGGTAATTTATCATGGCTGACTTAAAATTTCAGAGAAACTTTGGTATTGCGGCGCATATTGATGCGGGCAAAACCACTACGACGGAACGTATCCTCCGCTACACCGGTATGATCCATAAGATCGGTGAGGTGCATGATGGTGCCGCCACGACCGACTGGATGGAGCAGGAGAAGGAGAGAGGTATCACCATTACTTCTGCTGCGGTTAGCTGTGAGTGGAAATTTCCTACTAAAAAGGGTGTGGCTGATGCCAGCACCAAAAATTATTATTTCAATATCATTGATACGCCCGGTCACGTTGACTTTACCGTAGAGGTTGAACGCTCTATGCGTGTACTGGATGGTTTGATTGCTTTGTTCTCAGCTGTGGATGGTGTAGAGCCTCAATCAGAAACAGTGTGGCGCCAGGCCAATCGTTATAATGTCCCCCGTATAGGTTTCGTAAATAAAATGGACCGTGCCGGTGCAGACTTCCTGATGGTAGTTAAACAAGTAAAGGAAATGCTCGGTTCCAAAGCTGTTCCGCTGCAATTGCCCATCGGTGCTGAAGATGATTTTAAAGGTGTAGTTGACCTTATCAAGATGAAAGGGGTTATCTGGCATATGGAAACCGAAGGAATGACCTTTGATGAAATTCCTGTGCCTGAAGATATGATGGAAGAAGCCAAAGAATGGAGGGCCAACCTAGTGGAAGCGATAGCTGAATATGATGACAAACTGATGGAGAAATTCTTTGAAGATCCCAATTCTATCACCGAAGATGAATTGCATGAAGCAATCCGTAAAGCAACGGTTGACCTGAGTATAGTACCGATGTTATGCGGATCGTCATTTAAAAATAAAGGGGTGCAAACTGCATTGGATGCTGTTTGCCGTTACCTGCC
>JBGPKR010000108.1:0-11566 GCA_041486045.1 Chitinophagaceae bacterium
ATCCGCACCGGCAAAACCCGGAGTTTGTTCGGCCAGTTTATGAATATCTAATGTTTTTGAAATTTTTATTGGCTTAAGATGCACTTTAAAAATTGCTTCACGACCCACCAGGTCAGGTTTGTCTATCGAAATTTGCCTGTCGAAACGTCCCGGTCTTAACAAAGCAGTATCCAATACATCAGGTCGGTTGGTAGCTGCAAGCACAATAATGCCCACATCGGTTCCAAAGCCGTCCATCTCCACCAGTAATTGATTCAATGTACTTTCTCTTTCATCATTGCTCATCATCACATTCTTACCTCTTGCCCGGCCAATGGCATCGATCTCATCAATGAAAATGATACAGGGGGCCTTCTCTCTCGCCTGCTTGAATAAATCCCTTACCCGGCTGGCGCCAACACCAACAAACATTTCCACGAAGTCAGAACCACTCAAACTAAAGAACGGAACCTGTGCTTCACCCGCAACTGCTTTTGCCAACAAGGTTTTTCCGGTACCGGGTGGCCCTATCAATAAAGCCCCTTTGGGGATTTTACCACCGAGGTTTGTGTATTTTTTGGGATTCTTCAAAAAATCAACGATCTCCATTACTTCCACCTTAGCTTCATCCAGGCCTGCCACATCAGCAAACGTGATGTTTACCCGGGTTCCCTTATCAAATAATGTTGCTTTTGATTTCCCGATACTGAATATACCACCGGGGCCGCCACCACCACCGCCACTGCCGCCCATCTTGCGCATCAGCAATATCCAGAGACCGACAAATAATAATACGGGTAATAAAAATTGTATGATCCCTCCAAACCAGTCCTTTTCACTGTCAGAATATTTTTGTACTTCCTTTACCGTTGGGTTTTTCTGGTAGAAATCACTCATCTCTTTTTCAAATGATTCGCCGCTGGTAATTTTAAAATACATATGCGGGCCATCTTCGCTCATTTTTCCATTAATGCCTTTTTTAAGTTTATCAGCATATCTGTCTCTTCCTTGTTTTGTCAGGTAAACTTTTACAGTCTTCCGGTTATCAATAACAACATATTTATCTATATCTCCCGGATTGGCTATCATATTCCTGAAATCAAGCGAAGATATTTTGGCCATATTGGGAGAGAATGGATTGGCAAACTGAAATCCGATCAGCACGGCAAAAATGATGGCGTATATCCAGTAAATACTAAAGCGGGGGCCTTTCCTTGGCGCCTGGTTCGGATCATCGCCGCCACCGGGTGGCCGGCCACCAAACCGGGGAGGCCTGTTATCTTCTCTACGTGGTTCTTGTGACATATATTTTTTTATCTGTGATTCTGCTAATTAATAATAATTATGTATAAAAGTTCGTACCGGTATAATATTTAACATTAATCATCATGTTCTTCCTCTACCCCATCACTCCACATCTCTTCCAGTTTATAGAACTTCCTGATCTCCGGCAGCATCACATGCACCACCACATTCACATAGTCAATCAGCACCCAATGTAATTTGGTGTAGCCTTCATGATGGTATGGGTTTTCGTTGCATTTTTCTTTTACCCTGTCCTCCACATTATCGGCAATTGCCCTTATCTGCGGATGGCTGCCGGCTTCGCAAATGATAAAAAAATCAGCAACCGCTTCTTTGATTTTCCGCAGGTCAAGGGAAATAATACTGTTTCCCTTTTTCTCCTGTATAGCAGCAATAATGGTTTTGATGAGTTTTGAATTCCTTGTTAACCGTGTTGAACTTTTTTTCTTACGGTTGGTCAGTGATGCCCGTTGTTCCAAATAATTGAGAGTATTTTAGTTTTTATTTGCGTTACTGGTTACTGGCTGTCAGTTGCTGGTTTAGACTACACTTTATTGCGAAATTTTACCAGAAACAAGAACCAGCAACCGGAAACTAGTTTACTTTGCCAAAAATAGCAATTTATTGCCACAACCCCCTTACGCAAACCCTATCGGCTTTCCATTCACTGAGTTGCAATCAGTTGACAGTACCAACAACTATGCCCGGGATCAAATACATGCTGGTTTGGCACAGCATGGAATGGCCATCTTTGCCCATGAACAGCTGTCGGGAAAAGGGCAGCGGGGCAAAAGCTGGAGCTCAGAAAATGATGCCAATATTATCCTGAGCATAGTGCTAAAACCCCAGCCTTTGCTACTTACGCAGCAGTTTATGCTTAGCGCCTCTGTAGCGGTGGCCATTCATGATTTTTTTATGAAATATGCGGGGTCTGATACAAAAATAAAATGGCCCAATGATCTGTACTGGCAGGACAGAAAGGCAGGAGGAGTGTTGATAGAGTCGATAGTCGGGAGTCGGGAGTTGGGAGTCGGGGGTCAGGAGTCAGGAGCCGGGAATACTTCGACTGTCGCTCAGTGGCAATGGTCAATTATTGGGATTGGTATCAATATCAATCAAACGGCTTTTCCATCCGGGTTACCGAATCCTGTTTCTTTAAAACAGATAACCGGTAAAAACTTTGATACTGTTAAGCTGGCTAAAGAACTATGTGAGTTATTGAATAAAAAATTTTATACACTGGTTTATGATGGTTTTGAAAAAAATTATGCTGCTTACCTGGCTAATCTTTATAAAATAAATTCAACGGTGAAATTGAAAAAAGATAGCCGGGTGTTTGAAGCAACGATAAAATCTGTTTCTCCATCCGGGAAATTAGTTGTTCAACATGCAATAGAAGAAGAATTTGATTTTGGAGAGATAGAGTGGGTGATTTAAAAATGTCAAACTGGTCAAATAAGTCATATAAGTACATAATGACAACCAAAATTGGTTTGACCAATTTGACTTATATAACTATTATTTCTTTTTCTTCTCCCTCCACAACGTAAACATCCTTGAAATAGTAAAGCCCCACCTGAATTGGCCCTTACCCCATGTAGAAATAGTGCGGGGGATGAAACGGTTCTCCAGTATCTCGGTGGCATTTGTAAAATTCAACCGGAAAACATGACCGGCAGTGAGGATCTCAAACCCCACACCCAGCGGGTCATAGAATTTGATATTATTCTTTGCAAGAAATGAGTCCTTGCTGCTTTGATTCCGGAAATTATGAAAATAATCCACCACCAGGTTCAGCCGGTTGGCTACCAGCGGCAGCTTAATGGCGCCGCCGAGGGCAAACATACTTTTTTGATCGTAGGATATAGAATAACTCCGGGTCAAAAAGGTAGGTTCCAGCGCCAAACTAACCTTCCCCATTTTGCGGGCCAATACCAGTTGCAGCACATTGCTGGTCCGGTCGGACAGACTCCTGAAACTATGATCAAGATTGTCCAACTTAGATGCTTTATTGGATGAAATGACTGCATTGGCATACAGGAGAATGGACAGGGGATGCGAAGGGTCGTTTTCGAGTTGTTGTAGTAATTTGTATCTCACATTCATTTCCCATAACCTTTGTTGCTGGGATGCGCCTTTGGCCCTGGCGAAAGTCATATCTAATTTTTTACCCAGGCCAATTTCAAAAGCAATACGGATATCCACAGCATTGTCAAGCCCATAAAAATTTTTGATCCCTCCCCCGCTTCCCCCGATATCGCCGAAATTATGTGTCACTTTAAAAGCCATTTTGCCTTTACCTACCAATTCTGTTGTATTGGCATTAATCGCTTTTTCAGAACTAAAAATAATCACTGGTTTCTTTTCACCGGTGTTTTGAGCCGGCATCTTTAGTGATAAAACCAGGGCCGTCAAAGTAAAAATCCTTTTCATAATGTTGATTTTGGTAAACGATAAATAATCGTTTGTAAACGGCAATGGGTTGCTTGTATACCGCCAATAAATTAACCCAAAACCCGGTGGTTGGTGATAGAACGATTTGCGCAGGGGGTATAGATATTACTTCATGGCCGCTACTATTTCTTCAGCATGGGCCTTGTTTTTGGGGCGGAGAAAGATTTTACGGATGATGCCCTTCTCATCTATAACAAAAGTTGTCCGCAGTACTCCCATGTATCTATGACCGAACATTTGCTTCTGATCCCATACTCCATATTTCTCCAGTATTGCATGTGACGTGTCGGCAATAAGGGCAAAAGGAAGATCAAATTTTGCTTCAAATTTCTTATGCTTCTTTCCATCATCCGGACTTACGCCAACTACTTCAAAGCCACTTTTCCTAAGCATTCCGTAATTATCCCGCAGGTTACAGGCCTGTATGGTGCAGGTTGGAGTATCATCTTCCGGATAGAAGTACAGCACCAGTTTCTTTCCTTTATAATCCACCAATGAAATTTTCTTTCCATTTTGATCTGCCCCGGAAAATGCCGGAGCTTTATCGCCTTCTTTGAGAGTTACCATGATTATTTTTTCTTTTTAGTTTTCCCTTTCCCGACCGCAACCTGCTTTTTACCCCTTCCCTTTTTCACAGCTTTCTTCTTTTTGGGTGGCGGCGTATATGGATATCGTTTGAACCAGGAGCTTTTCTCTGTCACATTTCCAACCAGGTCTTCCACCACAATTTTTAAATAATGAACACCGTAAGGACAGCGTTCATCAAATTTATATATCCAATTCCTGCCTTTATCGTTGGTAAATCTTATCCATTGGCTGTCTAATTCTGCCCTGAAATTTTTTATCACTCCAAAATTATCTGTCGGGGCAAACAGAATTCTTGACGATGGACTTAAATCTATTGTATCCCCTTTGCCTAATTCATTTATTTGTGGGGGCATTACATCAGCAAATGCCTGGAAACTACCCAGGTCTCCAAACTTTGCTGTAAGCCACTGAGCAGCAGTCGATGCATCTCCCTCCCAGCGGGCTTTCCTGAGACTGCTCCCCCGGCCGCTTCTTTGTATCAGTATTTTATCTTTCCAATCTTCAGGTATTACTTTATCTGGTTTGATCCGGACAGTAATATCATTATGAAGAGGAACAGAAGGATCATTAACCTGTTGTGATACGGAAACGGAATAGGCTGAAGATGTGTTATTCCTGAAATACAGCAATTGAACAGTATCATACAACGTAGTTGCAGGAAAATATATTTCGAAATCCTGTTTCTTTACCTCGTTGACCTGATTCGGGATAAGATAAGAATTTTCATACCCCTGCATAATTGTTGTTGACAGGCTATCATCATGCTGAATGGCAAAATTCAATTGTGAACTATTATTCCTGGCATCTTTTACCTCAATTGTCACTGTATGAATACCTGTATCAGCAAGGCTGATAACTCCATCTCCTCTTATTTGCCTGTATGCTTTGCCGTGATCGCCGGGTAATTGCGAAAGATGCTGCAGCCATGCGCCGCCATTATACCGGTATTTGTAATCCACCTGCGCATTGATATAAACTGTTTCATCATAATCAATACTGTCCAGTATAAATTGTATCTGCGGCTCATCATCCAGGTATAGTTTAGCAGCATAAATGCCATCGGGATTTTTGGAGTTGCTCATCCTGTCATAAGCCTGGATGGCAAAACTGATTTTATTCAATCCCGTTTTGATAACAGGGATTTTCGGAATGATATAACCGCTGTCTGTTTTTTTCAGGGGAAAAATCAAAGCTGATTGCTGATAGGTGCTTCTGCTGCGATCATACATCGCCAGTTTTATCAAAGTAGGGGGTACATCATCCGAAACAGGGAATCCAAATAATAAGGGATTCAGTCTTTTTTCTGTTTTGGTATCAAAGATTTCAAAATGCAGGTGCGGCCCCTGTGAACCACCGGTGTTACCACTATAAGCAATGAACTGGCTTTTGCTGACCGGGAACTGGTTCTTTGTGAAATTTAATTCGATGGCCCAGCTTTCCTGTTTGTATTGCTGTTCGGTTACATATTGTTCCAGCGCCGGGAAAAAATCATTAAGATGCCCATACAGAGTGGAAAGCCCGTTGGGATGATTAATGATGATAAATCTTCCAAAACTTTGTGGTCGTATACCCAGGCTTGCAATATAACCATCAGCTGCTGCATATACCGGGAGGTTTTCCTTCTGGTTGGTTCTTATATCCAGCCCCATATGCCAATGATCGGACCGCAACTCACCAAAATTGGCCTGCAACTCCATAGGAATACCCATCGGGTTGCGGAAATAATATTTGGGAAAGGAAACAGGCTGTGCCGCCGGGGACAACGAAAACCCAAGACCAACCGTCAGTAATAGTATCCTAAACCGCATACACAAAAATAGGGATACTGTGTACTATGTGGCCTGTTTGCCGTCAGGCATGCCCGGAGGAAAGTAGTATCAAAATGTCCCCTTGGGGGTATAGGACAAAAACATTATTGTTTGTATCTTTTCGGTTTTATGACAATGAAAAAGCTGTTTTGGTTCTTACCACTTACCATTACGTTGTATGCCTGTCCCTTTGAATCGACGGTGCCGCTGGCCCCTGTCCCTTCGGAGCCGGTTGACAGCAGCCTGCTGGGTTACTGGTATGGGATCATCAAAGATTTCAGTGATATGTACGGTATTGAAGCATTAGATATTAGTAAACAGTCAGATTCTGTTTATGCTATTACCCGTTATGGCAAGGCTGTTAAAGGAGATATTATTTTACCCGATACTGCCTACTTCACCGGGTACACTTCTTACGTTGGAGAACAGCGCTATATGAATGTTGAAGGCACAGTTTTAATCGTCACTCCACGACGAAATAAACAGCCCGAGATGAAAACGGAAAAAGTTTATTACCTGTCCACATTAGATCTGCGCCATGATACGCTAAGTATTAAGACCATAACTGAAGATTTTTCAACCCGGAAGGTCTTCAAATCTCCGGAAGAGCTGAAACAATTCGTTATTGAGCTTACAGCCCATCAAAAAAATATTTACGACGACCAGTATTCTCTTTCCTACCGGAAAATTCCAAAGCCACAACCCATAAAGCCTTTCTGAAAACTGGTGTAAAAAAATACGTTGGCTGTTCCTTCAATACACTTCTATTCCCTTAGTTTTGCGCAATTTGTAGCCTCCCCAAACCCCTTCAAGGAGGGGCTTATGTAGACTTTCATAATTTGAATATAAATGCCAAAAGACAATTCGATTAAATCGGTTCTTATTATCGGCTCCGGCCCCATCATTATCGGGCAAGCCTGTGAGTTTGATTATGCCGGAACACAAGCTGCAAGAAGTTTACGGGAAGAAGGAGTGAAAGTTATCCTTATCAACAGCAATCCCGCTACCATCATGACCGATCCGATGATGGCCGACCGGGTTTATTTATTACCCCTTACTGTTGAAAGCATCGAACAGATCTTGCAGGAAAATGAAATAGATGCCGTGTTGCCAACTATGGGTGGACAAACCGCACTGAACCTTGCCAAAGAAGCTGAAGACCTTGGCATCTGGAAACAATATAATATACGGCTGATCGGTGTAGATATTAAAGCAATCGACAAAGCTGAGGACAGGGAAAAATTCCGGAAATGGATGATTGAACTTGCGGTACCTGTGGCACAGGCAAAAACAGCCAATTCATATTTGGAAGGAAAAGAATTTGCACAGGAAATAGGATTTCCGCTGGTGATCCGCCCGTCATTTACATTAGGCGGAACCGGCGGTGGTTTTGTACATGATAAGGATGAGCTGGATGAGGCACTGAACCGTGGTTTGCAGGCTTCTCCAATACATGAAGTACTGGTGGAGAAAGCAGTTTTGGGCTGGAAAGAATTTGAATTAGAGTTGCTTCGTGATGCGGCAGATAATGTATGTATCATTTGCACCGTGGAGAATTTCGACCCCATGGGAGTGCATACCGGTGATTCAATAACGGTTGCTCCGGCCATGACACTGAGTGATACAGCCATGCAGTTGATGCGAAATACTGCCATCAGGATGATGCGGGATCTGGGAAATTTTGCCGGTGGTTGTAATGTACAGTTTGCGTTAAACCCAAATACAGAAGAAATCATTGCCATTGAAATTAATCCAAGGGTCAGTCGTTCATCCGCCCTGGCATCCAAAGCAACGGGTTACCCGATTGCAAAAATTGCGGCTAAACTGGCCATCGGTTATCATTTGGATGAACTGGAGAACCAGATCACCAAAACAACCTCTGCTTATTTTGAACCGGCATTGGATTATGTGATCGTCAAAATACCAAGATGGAATTTTGACAAATTCAAAGGCGCCAATGATACACTTGGCCTGCAGATGAAAAGTGTGGGTGAAGTAATGGCCATTGGAAGAAGTTTTAATGAAGCCATTCAAAAAGCTTGTCAGAGTTTAGAGAACAATGCAGTAGGCCTGGGTTATTACGGCAAAAGCATGATGCATGCTGAAGAATTACTGGAATATATCAAAATACCAAAATGGGACCGCATCTTTCGCATTAAAGATGCGCTGATGGCGGGTATATCTGTTGGGACTATTTCCAAAGCTACCAATGGCATCGACCGCTGGTTTTTGTATGAGATCCAGAAAATTTGCCAGCTGGAAAAAGAGATGACTAAGTATGACCTGGAAGATCTGCCGCTTGAATTATTAAGAGAAGCAAAAGTAAATGGCTTTAGTGATGAACAGATAAGCCGGATACTGGAGCATGGTGATGAGGAAGATGTATATAAAAAAAGAAAAGCAGCCGGGATTACAAGGGTTTATAAAATGGTAGATACCTGCAGCGCTGAGTTTGAAGCAAAGACTCCTTATTTCTATTCTACATTTGAAAGCCTCCTCCAAACCTCCCCCGAGGGGGGAGGCTTACAGCACTCCAATGAATCGAAGATTTCCTCTAAGAAAAAAATAATCGTACTCGGTTCAGGGCCCAATCGTATCGGGCAGGGTATTGAATTTGATTATTGCTGTGTACATGGATTGCAGGCAATAAAAGAATGTGGCTATGAAGCCATCATGGTAAACTGTAATCCTGAAACAGTAAGCACAGATTTTGACATGGCTGATAAATTATATTTCGAGCCGGTGTATTGGGAACATCTCTGGGAAATTGTTGAACATGAAAAACCCGATGGGGTGATTGTTCAGCTTGGGGGGCAAACGGCATTAAAATTGGCGAAACTTCTGCATGAAAAAGGGATCAGGATCGTCGGCACTTCTTTCGATAGCCTGGATATTGCTGAAGACCGCGGCCGTTTTTCTGATCTGCTCAAAGAAATAGAAATTCCTTACCCTGATTACGGCACTGCCTGGTCGGTTGATGATGCGGTTATTGTTGCTAATAAAGTGGGCTACCCGGTGCTGGTTCGTCCTTCTTATGTATTGGGCGGGCAAAGGATGAGGATCGTTCTTAATGATGATGAAGTGGAAAAAGCTGTGGTGAGTTTACTGAAACATATCCCCGGTAATAAAATATTGGTTGATCATTTTCTGGACCGCTGCCAGGAAGCAGAAATAGATGCCATCTTCGATGGAGATGAATTTCATGTCATGGGTGTGATGGAGCATATAGAGCCCGCGGGTATCCATAGTGGCGACAGTAATGCGGTGTTGCCGGCCTTCAACCTTTCGCCACTTATCGTACAAACGATGGAAGAATATTCTGAAAAGATCGCAAGAAATTTAAACATCAAAGGCCTTATCAATATCCAGTTTGCTATCAAAGATGGTAAAGTGTTTGTGATAGAAGCCAATCCGAGAGCATCGAGAACAACGCCTTTTATTGCAAAAGCTTACCAGATACCTTATCTGAACATTGCTACCAAAGTAATGCTGGGAACATACAAACTGAGCGATTTCACTTTTGAAAAGAAACTGACAGGCTTTGCAATAAAGGAACCCGTGTTCAGCTTTAATAAATTCCCCGGTGTAAATAAGGAGTTGGGTCCGGAGATGAAAAGCACCGGCGAAGCCATCCGGTTCATCAAAGACCTTCGTGACCCGTATTTCCGGCAGTTATATAAGGACAGAAGCATGTATTTGAGTAAATAAGTTGTTACCTCCCCAAAGACCTCTCCCACAGATTCCTTTCGGACCGGTTTCCCGATAATATTAAATCCTGAACAATACTTGATAAGCTGTTCAGGATTTTTTAATTTGTTCTCTCTTGGTTCATGAAAGAAAAATTCACCATATTTATTGTTGGCAGTTTGTTGCTCTCCGGAATAACGGTTGCACAAATTCCGGATATCCGGTTTGAAAAATACACGATGCAGGACGGTCTTACACAAAACAGTACCGGGGCTTTGTTAAAGGATAGTCGTGGTTTTCTGTGGATCGGCACTTCCTGGGGATTGAACCGTTATGATGGCAGGGTCATAAAGAGATACAATAAAATAGGTGCGGACTTTTTACCCGACCTGCATATTAATTCAGTAGCAGAAGACGAAACAGGGAATATCTGGGTTGCTACTTCTATCGGGTTGAGTTGCATGAACCCTTACACAGAAAAGTTTACTAATTATATCGAAGGCACCGGTCCCCGGACCATACCGCATAGTTTTTGCAATGTTTATGCTGATAAACAAAAAAAAATCTGGATAGCGGATAGTTACGGCATTTCCCTGTTTAATAAAGAAACTAAAACCTTTACAACATTCCCGGTAACCACGGCAGGCAAAGACACCCGTATAAACAGGTATATCAGCATTTTTTTTGAAGACAGCAAAGGCAGGTTTTGGCTGGCAACCTCTTATGGTGTTAAATTATTTGACCGCTCAACAAAAACATATCAATCCTACTATTTTGAAGATACGGATGAACAAAGTGTAGGGAAGAATGCAACGCAGGGAATTTTTGAAGATAAAGCCGGCAATATCTGGGCGGGTACCTGGAATGGAGGTCTTTTAAAGTTTAACCCCGGTAAAAATATTTTTGAAAACTTCCATCTTATAGGTGAGCCTTTTGGTCTTTTAAACAGTGTTCATGATATTAATGCTATTACGCTAAACAATCATTATTACTTATTACTGACAACCGGAACAGGACTTGTTTTAGCCGATCCTCAAAAGTTAAGCCCGGGTAAACTTCCCATTGAAAAAATTATCGAAGAACCGGATGATGCCGGGAGTCAAACGTCAAACGGAAAATCAAAGATCCTGAAAGACGATCAACCTATCTATTGGGTTTCCGGCCCAAACGGGCTGGTAAAAATTGATGTAAGCAGCCAGGTTTTTCAATGGAAAATATTACCGGATAAATCTTTCGGCCATACAGCCATTTATCATGTAATCCCGGATATAAAAGAACCTCAACAAAAAGTTTTTTTAACCACAACAGAAGGTTGGTGGAATTATGATATGACCACCCAGGTATTCAGCAAACATATTCTCCCAAAAGGTTTTGAAAAATTGCTGGGAAATATCAATCGTTCTATTACAACTGAAAATGGCTATTGGTTTACATCGCAATTGGGTGTTGGTTTTTATAACCCTGGCACCAACCAGGTAAAAGATATTTCATCACTGGTAACCGAAAAAATTGATAATAAAACACGCACCGGTCTTATTTGTAAAGACAACCAGGGACGGATATGGTTTTCTGTTTACCGAAGTGGCATCCGTATCTATGATCCGAAAACGGAAAACCTGATTTCTTTATTTGCCGACAGTACTAAACCTGATAATCTTTACGGCAAAAGTATATTTGACATGAAACAGGCTGTTGATGGAAGTATTTTTTTAACATCCGGCGAAAAAGTATATCAAATCAATCCC
>JBGPKR010000109.1:0-11559 GCA_041486045.1 Chitinophagaceae bacterium
CTGGCGCTGGCTTCCACCGCAAAATTGTAAAAGCGCTGAAACCTTGGTGAAAGCAGGTCCCAGTACCTTGTTTTCTCCGATTCACTCATCGGCGGGAAATAACGATTAATAAAATCCAATGACTTCTCCATCACATTATGATACAAAGTATACGCTTTGTCATAGTCTTTTGTTTTCCAGTAAAGGATGGCCATATCTTCCTGTGACTGTGAAAACAAAGGATGATCATCGCCCAGGCTTTGTTCCCTTATCTCCAGCGCTTTTGACAATAAAGGTTCGGCATCAGCATAACGGCCCTCATAGCGGTAAAAATTTCCAAGGTCGCTGATCACTTTTGCATAGGCCGGTGAGTTTTCCCCAAAACTTTTTTTATAGATCTCAGCAGATTTTTGGAGCATCTCTTCCACCCTGTCTTGTTTATTCATTACGAGGTACAGGATGGCAACATTATTCAGGATATTGGCAAATTCAGGGCTGGTTCGATCAGTGATCTTATTCTGCATCTTCAGGTATATGTTCTCTGCCTCCGTATATTTTCCCATTTGCTGGTACAGCAGTGCGAGGTTGGAAAAAAAACGGAGACGGTTCCCGGTTTTGGAAGTATTGCCCAGCTTTTCACCAATATCAATTATCCTGAGCATGTTTTTTTCCGCGGTTTCATATCTTCCCAAGGCCTGGAACAACATAGCCTGGTTATTCAGTACAATGGCATAGGGCTGTGATGTTTGCAGTTTATTTGTTTCAATAACAGAAAGGGCCTTGGCAAAATCTTTTTCTGATTCATTGTATTGACCTAGGTTGTAATGGAGCACGGCATAATTGTTCAGCGAGGCGGCCACTCCCATATCTGTCGCTCCCATTGTTGTTTGCCGCATATTCAGCGCCTTCGAAGTAAATTTTTCAGCCTGGGAATAACGGCCCATCGTGGCATAGAGCAAACCTGTGTTGGATATGGTTTTCATGTAGCCGGGATCACTGAGCATATAGGCTTTTTCAAAATAACCGGCTGCCATTGTAAATTTCTTTTCAGCAAACAAATACCGGCCCATTGCAAATGCCGATTCTCCCATATGCAGGTTCAGACGGGCATTGTCTTCATCACTGATATCAAAATCTTTCCTGTACAGGGAAGTGCCGATACTTTTTAAGTTTAAAAATTTACTCCCAAACTCCCTTTTGTCTTTTACATTAAATAACCCGGAATTATCGCTTAGGAGGATAGCATAATCAAAATCAGTGGAGTCGAATCCGTCACGGATATCATTTAATTGCTTATGAACGGCATTTCTTGCTTCGTATTTAGCTTTGTCAACCGTGTTTGTCTTTGCTTTGTTGATAGCCCTGTCCTTAATATTCTTTAATATCTGCGCCGGCGATTGGATGGACCAAAAAATAAATAACAGACCAGGTAGAATTTTCATGTCCCGTTTTTTGAATGAAAGGAGGTTCAATTATTTGTCAAGTTACTGCGATAATTTTTAATTTCCTACAAACTGCTTCCCCCTTGCTGCCATATATCCCTGCCCAATACAATTCATCCGTTGCATTTCTCACTGGTAATAATACTTTAGTTTAAACGGTTTTAGGGGTTAGTTTGGCAGCACTAAAACTACGTTATGAAAAAAATGATCGTTTGCCTTTTGTCCGTTGCATTGGCCTTTACTTCAATAGCCCAGTTTCCTATGACCGTTTCACCAAGCGGTGGTAATAAAAAAGCTTCCATAAGTGAACGCATCGGGCTTACTGATGTAACGATTCATTATGACCGTCCCGGCGTAAAGGGCCGTGAAGGAAAGATCTGGGGACAGCTGATCCCGGTAGGATTTACCGATCCCCGTTTTGGCAGCAGCAAAGCGGCACCCTGGAGGGCAGGCGCCAATGAGAACACCACATTCGAATTTTCCACTGATGTAAAAATTGAAGGGCAATCATTGCCAGCAGGCAGGTATGGTTTCTTTGTGGCTTATGACCCCACTGAGTGTACATTGATCTTTTCCAGGAACTCAACCTCGTGGGGACATTTTTATTACAATGACAAAGAAGATGCATTACGGGTGAAAGTAAAACCACAACCAACGGACAAAGCTGTAGAATGGCTGAAATATGAATTCATGAATCAAACAGAAAATACGGCCATTGTTTCATTACAATGGGAAAAACTGGCAATACCATTTAAGATAGAAGTGGATTATATCAAAGATCAGATCGAATCATTCCGTCGTGAATTAAGAACCGATAAAGGATTTATCTGGGAAGGCTGGGACCAGGCTGCACAATGGTGTGCACAGCATAATACTAACCTTGATGAGGCTCTTCTCTGGACAGATTCTGCTACCGGCCCAAGTTTTGGCGGCGACAGAAGTTTCCAGGCCTGGAGCACCAAAGCACAGGTTCTTCAAAAAATGGGGCGTGGCCCTGAGGCAGCGGCAGTCATGCAGAGAGCATTGCCTTATGGTAACATGAATGAAGTACATCAATATGGCAGGCAGTTGCTTGGACTGAAACTTAATCAAATGGCTTTTGATGTTTTCAAAACAAATTTTGACAAATACCCTAACCAGTTCACTACTCTGATGGGTATGACAAGGGGCTATGCCGGGATAGGTGATACTAAAAATGCGTTGAAATATGCTCAACTGGCATTACCCATGGCGCCTAACCAACAGAATAAAACAAATGTTGAAACGATCATACAAAAATTGAAAGACGGTAAGGACATCAATAATTAACGACTGACAGAATTATAGCCGGGAAACGAAACCGAGGCTGTCGCAAAAGTGTTTTCAACACGGACCTGCCTGCCGGCAGGCAGGGATAAGGAGAAACAGAGTTGCACAGAGAATTGACTTCCAATTTGACTTTCTCTGTGAAACTCAAACTCTCTGTTACTCTGTGTTTAAATTCTTCACTTTTGAGACAGCCTTATTTTATTTGCCGGTATGAATCAGAAAATCAACCGAAATTTGTTTCAAAATTTACAGGATGAGAAAATATATCATTGTTCTTTTTTTATTGATTACATCTATAAACAGTTATTCACAAACCTGCGAGGAGAGAGAAAGCAAGTTGCTGGAAGCTGTTGGTGGCTTTTCAGCCGGCCTGTTGTACAATACTTATGGCCTGATCGGGAGCATCAGCGATGGATATACACACGATGCCTATGATGCCCTGACCATAAGCGACCTGATGGATGCACAAAAAAAATTATCCGATAACCTCGTGAAAATGATGGAAGAGTTGAAGAGTGGTGGCTATCTTAAAGATAAAAAAGACCAGGACTTTGCCGGTTCTGTTATAAATATTCTGAAAGGGTTGAAAAAACAGGCGCAACTATTAGAGGATTATGCCGATAATAAAAGCCGGCAAAAGCAGGAGGCATACGAAGAACAGCGAAAGCAAAACTGGTCTGCTATCAGCAAGCTGATGGGGATTGAAGAATAAAGATCAGTTGCAGCCGAATATCTCACAAAGCTTGGCTTCTAAGGCCGGACCCCGTAGATTTTTAGCAACGATCCTGCCTTCCGGATCAACTAAAATATTCTGGGGAATACCCTGTATGTGATAAAGTTTAGCAGCCGCATTGTTCCACCACTGAAGATCACTCACATGATTCCAGGTAAGACCATCTTCATTAATTGCTCTTACCCAATTTTCTTTTTGTCCGGGTCTGTCTAATGACACACCGAGTATGGTAAAATTTTTTGTCTTGAATTTATTATAGTTCTCCACCACATTCGGGTTTTCATTGCGGCAGGGGCCGCACCAGCTTGCCCAAAAATCAACCAGGACATATTTACCCCGGAAAGAGGAAAGTGATATGGGATGGCCTGTTGTATCCGGCTGCGTGAAATCCAGCGCTTCGGTACCTATGGCTCCCACTTTTTTTTCTAAAATAAATTGTTCCAGTTGCTTTCCCGTCTCCGATTTTTTAATAGAGACATCCAGCTGGTTAAATCTTTTTTCCAGCATCACCACGTCCTGGTTAAAGTCAAACGTAGCATTCAAAACGAATGCGGCAACTGCCGATTTGCTTTTTTCTGAAATGAATTTGTCTATGGCCTTCTGTATGTTTGACTGTGTCGTGGTATACGTGTTCATCAGCCCATCTCTCTCTGGGCCAGGCATGGTAGAATTAATTGTATTCGCCAGCGAATTTAATTGCTGGGCAATGGGTATAAATGTTTTTGTAAAATCTGTAAACTCTTTGTGCGAGGCCGACCCCGTAATTTCATAGACAGGGGTTTCCGCTTTCTTTCCTTTAAATGAAATAGTCCCGTTCTCCACATATATCTCAGCAGGTTTTTCAGTGCCGATCAGCAGGTAGCAAAGTACCGGTTCGGCGACTTTACCCTTCAGAACAAATTTGCCCTGTAGTAATTTTGTATTTGTCATTTCAACAGCTTCCCCGTTCTGGATCAGCCGTATTTCTGTTCCGTCTTTAAAACCGTCCAGTTTTCCATTAATGGTGAAACCCGTTTTCTTAGTTGTCTGGGCAAAACTGGCTAAGGGAATCAACAATAAAATAACCAGAAATCTTTTCATACTAAAACCAATTAATTTTCACAAGTACTAATTCGCTTAAACCTTTGTAGCCTGAAATGATACGGGACACCCGATCAGTCTACAAATTTATACAATCCCGCCATATGACAAAAACCCGTCAGCCTAATATGGACGAAAGGAAGGATTTTGTGGCTGTATTAACATCCATATTGTTTTCCAATGCTTTAATATAGGCGCTGCCGATGATGGCGCCGTCAGCCTGCTGACAAACGGCATCAAAGGACTGTTTATTACTGATGCCAAAGCCAACCAGTACGGGGTTTTTAAGTTTAAAATTTCTGAGTTTTTCCAGGTATTCTTCAGTATCAGCCTCTTTATTATCACTGCCGGTGGTGGATGAAGAAGATACAGCATATAAAAACCCGCTACTAAGGCTGTCCAATTTTTTAACCCGGTCTTCGGACGTTTCCGGCGTCACTAAGAAAATAAAATCAAGTCCATGCTTTTTAATGATCGCTCCGTACTCAGTTTCAAATTCGTACTCCGGTAAATCAGGCAAGATCAATCCATCAATGCCTGCGGCAGCAGCATCTGCACAAAATTTTTCAAAGCCGTATTGCAGGACAGGGTTCATATATCCCATCAGTACAACAGGAATTGCCTCCCCAACCCCTCCGAGGGAGGGGCTTCTGCGAAAATTTTTAAGTTGTTCAAACAGTGTGGCAATCGTCATCCCATTTTTCAAGGCAATGCTGTTACTCATTTGAATCACCGGGCCATCGGCCAACGGATCGCTGTAGGGCATACCGAGTTCGATAATGTCAGCGCCGTTTTCCTGTAATGCTTTCATTACCTCTAATGTTGAGTTTAATTGAGGATAGCCTGCAGTACAGTAAACGTTTAAGACTCCGCTTTTTTGCCCCTCTAAATCTCCCCTAAAGGGGAGACTTCCGAAGACCCCGCTAATTCTACTTTTCATTATTTGTTTGATTATTCTTTAACTCGTTTATAATACGCTGTATTCTATCAACTACACTTATAATATCAGTTCTGATTTTTTTATTTGTAAATCGGACAACTTTTACCCCAAAAGAGATAATATCTTTCTGCCTTATCACATCATGCTCCATTACCTCCTTCATATTATGAATTGAACCATCAACTTCAATCACCAATTTGATTTCATGACAATAAAAGTCAGCTATATACATCCAGATAGGGTGCTGGCGTTTAAATCTTACCCCCAACTGATTTCTTTTCAAATACCGCCATAACATCTTTTCATCTTCTGTTGGATTCTTTCTCAACTCTTCTGCGCTAGCAAAAATTGGTTTTGTAGCCCCGTAAAACATATCTCCCATAAAATGAACTTTCGAAATCAAAAAGACTTTACAATATTCGGAGTGTAAAGTCTCCCCTTTAAGGAAGATTTAGAGGAGCTTTCATATATGTACTCAAGTCCTTATCCCCCCTCCCACTCAAACAAACCACTACCACATCTGTCTTTTTAAAATTGATCATTTTTAAAGCATGTAATGCATGCGCCGATTCCAATGCAGGGATGATACCTTCTTTTTTGCTCAGTTCAAATGCAGCATTCAATGCTTTTTTATCAGTACAGCTCAAAAAAATTACCCTGCCGCTCTCATGCAAATGCGCAAGCAGCGGACCAATACCCGGGTAATCCAAACCTGCCGAAATACTATGCGGCTCCATCACTTGTCCGTCTTCTGTTTGCATCAGCAAACTTTTACTGCCATGTAAGATCCCCGGTTTTCCGAGTTGTGTAGTAGCAGCACTCATGCCACTGTTCACACCAAGACCAGCCGCTTCCACGGCGATCAACTGCACAGAAGGTTCATCTAAGAAATGATAAAAAGCTCCCGCTGCATTACTCCCTCCACCCACACAGGCAATCACATGAGTGGGTAATTCACTGCCCGTTTTTTCTAATAGTTGTTTCCTCATCTCTTCACTTATTACGCTTTGGAACCTCGCCACCATATCAGGATAAGGATGTGGCCCCACCACACTGCCAATTATATAATGTGTATCAGCGGGATGGTTGATCCAATCCCGTATAGCTTCATTCGTAGCATCTTTCAACGTCTTGCTGCCGCTGGTCACCGGTATCACCGTTGCTCCCAGCATTTTCATTCTTGCCACATTTGGTGCCTGCCGTTCAATATCTTTTTCGCCCATGTATACAATGCACTCCAGCCCTTTCAATGCACAAACAGCAGCCGTTGCCACTCCATGCTGACCGGCACCGGTCTCTGCAATAATTCTTTTCTTCCCCAGCCGTTGAGCCAATAAAATCTGACCGATCGTATTATTGATCTTATGCGCACCGGTATGACAAAGGTCTTCCCGCTTCAGATAAATCGTTACATTGAATTGCTTACTTAACCGCTCCGCCAGGTACAACGGTGTTGGTCTGCCCACATAATCTTTCAGCAGTTGTTGAAATTCTTTTTGAAAAGATTCCTCATAAATAATTTCCAGGTATTTTGTCCGCAGTTCTTCAACATTGCGATGCAGCATTTCAGGAATATAGGCGCCGCCAAACGGGCCGTAATAGCCATGTTCATCAGGAAGCCCCTCCAAACCTCCCCGAAGGGGAGGCTTCCGGTCGTTTATATCAGTTGATTTCATTTTTTATTTTTTTTGTACCCAGCTTCAGTACTACTATCATCGTCTGTTGCCCCTGCCTGCCGGCAGGCAGGTCGCACTCTTCAGGGTTCGGTAATTCTACTGAACAGATTTTTTATACCTTTCATGAATTTCTATAACTTCATCAATCATCATACAATTTTGTTTTCGAAAGACTCTTAAACCTAAGTTCCCCTTTAGGTAACCGAGCAAAGCGAAGGTTACGAACGAAGTTCAGGGGCTTTACTTCAACGCCTGCCTGAACTGCAATACCGCTCCCATATCCTTCACACCCGGGCTTTTCTCAAACCTGCTGTTAATATCCACCCCAAAAAAATCAGGATGAGTGAAGGCTTTTACTTTAGCAGCATCTTCTACGCCAATGCCGCCACTTAAAAAGAAAGGCTTTTCAATTTTTGCTTTGGTTAAAATACTCCAGTCAAACTGTTTGCCTGTTCCGCCGAAACTTTCTTTTAATCCGTCGCTATCAAACAAATAATAATCACAAACCGCATCATAGGGGGCTACCAGCTTATCTATGTCCGCAGCATCTGTCACCCTGAAAGCTTTTATCACCTCTACTTCGCTGCTCAGGTCCTCACACATTTCAGGGCTTTCATCACCGTGCAGTTGCACCGCATCCAGGCCGTAATCATCAATGGCATCCAGCACATTGATCATTTCGGGGTTTACAAAGACTCCCACTTTCTTCAGATCAAAATCAGCACTCTTCAATTCCTTTTTAGAGATCTTATTGCCAATATACCTTGGTGAGTCTTTATAAAATATCAATCCCGCAAAATCAATATCCAGTCCGTCTAACTGCTGCAGTTGTTTCATTTCAGTTATACCACACACTTTTATATTCATAAGACTGTTTGTTGTCAGGGCTAAAGCCCTGTTGTTATTATTATTCTTTTTTTTCCCGGCCTGAAGGCCGGGGTTAGTTGTTGTCGTCAGAACCGAAATCCTGTATATCCGTACTTTGTAACCCCGGTCTTCAGACCGGGGTTAATCAATAAGCAAGTTACATGGGCTTTAGCCCGGATACAAATTGCTCAAATGCCTTACCGGGATGTTCTTCTTTCATAAAAATTTCACCGATCAGGAAACCTTTGAACCCCGCTTGCCGCAAAGTTACAATGGCATCAACACTACTGATGCCGCTTTCTGCAATAGCAGGCTTATCTGCCGGTATTTTATCAATCAGTTGAAGTGAAGTATGAATATCCACGTCAAAGGTTTTAAGGTTGCGGTTATTCACACCCACCATACTCACTTCGTCACAGATATGATCCAGCTCTTCTTCATTATGTATTTCCAGCATTGACTCCAGCCCGATACTTTTTGCATAAGCAGCCATTTCTTTTACTTCTTGCCGGGTAAGACAGGCTGCAATCAATAATATCACATCCGCTCCAAAAGCCTTCGCCTCTGCTATCTGCCATTTATCAATAATAAAATCTTTGCGCAGCACCGGGATATCAGTCACTACTTTGGTTTGTATCAGATCATCAGTGTCGCCGCCGAAAAACTCATCATCTGTCAATATAGAAATTCCTGCTGCAAATTTGTTGTAGGAAGCTACCACCGGTCCCACTTCCAGTTCTTTGGCTTTAAACCAACCTTTGCTGGGGCTTTTTCTTTTAAACTCTGCAATGATGCCTGTACTTCCCGGCATCAGCAGGCTCTGTACCAATGACCTGTTGCTGATTTGCCAGAAGAAGCCTTCTTTTTCAAACCGTTCAATGCTGCTTATTGGTTGAAATTTTTCAACTTCTTTTCTTTTTGCCGCTATTATTGTTTCCAAAATATCCATCTGCATTTTTATATATCGCCCCGCTGGGGCTCATTAATAATTTGTCTTGTTTCTACCAACATTTCGCCCCTACGGAGCTTGCATATCAATTAGTTTTTGTAATGTTTTATTCGCCTCCCCGCTCTCAAAACTTTCCACCGCTGCATTATATGCTTCTTCATAATTTTTATACTTACCCGTGCAATGTAATGCCATCGCTGCGTTAGCCAGCACCACGGCATTCTGCGCCCATGTGCCCTCCCCTTTCAGGATGGTTGTAAAGATCTTTGCTGCTTCTTCCACGCTGTTACCGCCGCTTATATCCTGTGGTGAAACCATTCTCTTACCCAATTGCTCCGGCGTCATTATTTGTTCTCCTTCATTCGTTATTACTTTGGTGTCGTTGGTCAATGATATTTCATCATATCCATCCAAACTGTGAATGATGGTAAATGCTTTCCCTGATTGCTGCAACAGGTAATTGTAGATCCTTGCCATCTCCAGACTATAGACCCCTACCAGTTGAAATGTTGGGTTCACCGGGTTAGCCATCGGTCCCAGCATATTAAAGAATGTCCGCATGGCCAGGTTTTTTCTGATCGGCCCCACCGTTTTCAATGCCGGGTGAAATAACGGTGCATGTAAAAAACAGATATTTGTTTCTTCAATTTCTTTCTTCAGCTTTGTATTATCATTACTGAATTTATATCCTAACTGCTCCATCACATTACTGGCGCCACTGACGGATGAAGCACCGTAATTACCATGCTTCGCCACTTTTTGTCCCGTGCCGGCTACAATGAAACAGGCCAGCGTAGAAATATTGAATGTATTCTTGCCATCGCCGCCGGTGCCGACTATGTCCATAGTTTCATATCCGTTCAAATCAACTTTTACGCATAGCTCTGATAAAGCATCCCGGAAACCCTGCAATTCATCAATGGTAATGCTCCGCATCAGGTACACTGTCATAAAAGCAGTTACCTCGTGTTCGTTGTAAATGCCTTTACCGATATTCACCAACACATCTTTCGCTGATTCCCTTGTCAGTGTTTTGTGTTCAAATAAATATTGCAAAATTTTTTTCATGACCCTACCCTCTTTATAATTCCTTTGCGCTAAATTTTTAGCCAATTCTTTACTATCGTTTCGCCATCCGGCGTCAGCACACTTTCCGGATGAAACTGCACGCCCTGCACATCATATTTTTTGTGTTGCAATGCCATGATATAATTATTCTCATCTCTCGCTGTTACTTCCAATTCTTCAGGGAAGTTTTCATCGCTAATAATCCATGAGTGATATCGGCCCACTTCAATCTCATCAGGTAATCCTTCAAACAACGGACTCCCGACCTGCCTGCCGGCAGGCAGGCTCCCGGACTCCTGCATCGCCTTCGGCAAGCCTATGGCGGCCGATGGACTCCCGACTTGTATTTTGGTAGCTACTCCATGATATACCGTTGTCAAATTCACCAGCTTCCCGCCAAATGCCTGGCCAATCGCCTGGTGACCCAAACAAACTCCCAGGATAGATTTGGTTGCAGCATATTCTTTAATCAAGGGCAACAACAATCCGGCTTCTTCCGGGATACCCGGACCGGGAGATAAAATGATCTTATCATATTCCTTTACTTTCTCCATCGCTACCTGGTCGTTGCGATACACATCAACCTTTGTATGTGTGATCTTCGTCACCAGGTGAACAAGGTTGTAAGTGAATGAATCGTAATTATCGAATACAAGAATTTTCATACTGTTTTTATTAACCAGTTGTTTGATTGTTTGATGGCCTGATGGTTATCCTGGTCAAAACAATCAAACAATTCAACAATTTAACCATCATAATTTTTCCGCCAATTCAATCGCCCTCTTCAATGCACCCAATTTATTATTCACTTCCTGCAATTCACTTCCCGGGTCGCTTGCCGCCACCACACCTGCCCCTGCCTGGTAAGTCAATGTATTATTCCGGCTCAAAAATGTCCTGATCATGATGGCATGATTGCAAGTACCGTCAAATCCCATAAAACCAATTGCCCCGCCGTAATAACTTCTTGCTGTCGGTTCATACCTATCAATCAACTCCATTGCTTTGAATTTCGGTGCACCACTCAATGTACCCGCCGGAAAGGTTTTAGCCAGCAATTCAAATGGGTTGCTGTCTTCTCTCACATTACCGGTTACTTCACTTACCAGGTGAATAACATGAGAGAAATATTGTACCTGCTTATAATGTACCACTTCCACTTCATCGCAAAGACGGCTCAGATCATTCCGCGCCAGGTCCACCAGCATCACATGCTCCGCATTTTCTTTGGCATCTTTTAATAACCGCTCAGTAGCCAGCTTGTCTGCTTCATCATCACCTGTTCTTTTACAGGTGCCGGCAATAGGATGAAGAACAGCTTTCCCTTCCCGGATCAGCAACTGTGCTTCGGGTGATGAGCCCATCAGTTTATAATCACCATAATCAAAGAAAAATAAATAAGGCGAGGGATTTACACTTCGCAATGCCCTGTACACATTGAACTCATCGCCGGTAAATTTTTGCTGAAATCTCCTGCTCAATACAATCTGGAACACATCGCCCCGATGACAACCGGC